>JBDLTN010000053.1:0-10627 GCA_039805785.1 Pseudomonadota bacterium
TCAACAGAAACATGAATTCCTGCAGATGCAAGTTTTTTACTAATAAAAACTCTATCTGATCGAGGTCTGGCAGATAGCACCAAACATGGGCTACCACGACTCTGACGGGTCAATAAAGATCTCTGCATTGACTCATACAAACTTAAATCTGAGATGGCGTATTTATAACTATTCTGCTTAGCAATAAGCTGTGCTGTACGGGCTAAAGTATTATCAAAATCGAATATATAAATTCGTTGTCCAGAAGAATGTTTACGTAACTCAACCCCAAGTCTAACTGCAAGAATTAAATCAAGCGGTGCAAGCAGAAATCGCTGCAATAATTTTTTCATTTTCTTCAGGCGTTCGTCCAGCTATTCTTAAAAAAGTATGATCTAAGCCGATCTTATCCTCCATCGTTCTAACATATATCCCATGTTCGATAAGCATACGTGCAACAATCGAAAACCCATCATTACAATCGAGCAATTTGACCAAAATAAAATTGGCGTCCGTTGGGTACGCTCGCAAGGTTTTAATACAATTAACAGCCGCTGTGAAATCAGACATATCTTTTTGATAACGAAGTCTAGCCTGTTCATATGCTTGATAAAAATCAGGCTTTGAAATTTCGCGAAGACATAGGGCGGCAAAATTATTAATATTCCACGTTCCATAGCGAGATTTTAAATCCCTAACTTCTTTTCCTGCCCCCTCAATGTAACCTACACGGAAACCAGCCATTCCATAATCCTTGGAGAGGCTTTTGATAAAAAATAACCTCGGGAAACGGTGAATAGCATTTCGTCTCCACTTGCGCCAAATTTCGTAATCTCTGCAAAAATGAATAAAACTTTCATCGATGATTATTTTAGTATTACCTAATTCACTTGCAATTTCCTCAATAGATTCTATTGAGATTGCCTGACCAGTCGGGTTATTAGGATTAATCAAAACAAGCAGATCTACTGACTCTTTTTTACAACGACTAATAATATCGCTTGCATCCAAAGAAAAATCTTTATGCTCATCTAAGTCATAACGTATTAACTTTCGCCCCTTGGGTAAGGCTTCATAATATGTAGAGAAAGTTGGGTATGGTAGCATTACAGTCTCATACTCAAGCTCCCCCATCAACCATTCAATTGACTGCACAGCTCCATTGCAAACAATGCTATTTTCTGGGTCGATACCTTCAAGCAATGCCATCCAATTAAGCAATAACTCTTGACCAGGGGGATATGCCTCTATCAACTCATCTATTGAAGAATCTGCCAGAGCCCTAGAAAATCTGTCACGCACCAACTCCGTAGCATATGGATTTGATAAAAAACAGGCATCAACTTTTACAGGATCCTCTCCAAACGCACTAAGCATTTCTGCACGAGATGGGCTGTGAGAACCAGCGGCTTGTTTTAGCTTACGAAGGATTAACATTTTATCTTCAGCTATTAAACTTGATTTCATTTTTACTTTCCATTAGTTTAACTTGATCTTAGAAGAACAATTCCTGACAAAATAGCAGACACAGCAATCATTATGACTGTTGCAAATATAACACCTTCAACGCCATATAAATTAACAAAAAAATAATTTAGAATGATTTTTATAAAAAGATTTATTCCAGACACAAATGCAATTTCAGCGTATTTCTTCATACTTATAAGTGCTGTTACCACCACAAGCCCACCCATATAAAACGGTACCTGCAACAAAGAGTATTGAAGATATTTTCCAACTATTTCAGTATCCTCTTTTCGGAAGGCTCCACGCTCAAAAATTATTCTCACAATATCAACCGAAAAAATCCACACAAGAACGATTCCCAAAACAGCTACACAAAACATTACAACCGCCCATTGAATCGCCAGTTTTTTTATTTCCCCAATATTTCGAATGCTAACCTTAGAAAAAATTGGCAATGTTGAACGACTTATTGCCATTGCACCAACTCCAATTATTAACCCAAGGATTCGATTGGCATAACTTACAGTTGAAAGTGCACCAAGACCAAGTCCTGCTATAAAAAACTGGTCAATGATAGTGGTTAAGCTCATTAGTAATTGGCCCACAGCAGTGATCCCAACACTTCTCACAATGTCTTTCCATACTGGCGAGGTGAATTTAAAGCTTGGAAATGCTAACTGGCCTTCTGATTTTAAAGAAGCAAAAAGAAAAATTAAATGTAAAGTAAATCCTGCAATTGTTGACAACAACAACGGATTCAGTATCAAGCTAGACGGTAATACTAAAAATAGTAAAATTGTCGTTGCAGGTAATGCCTCAAATAAAGTATTACGATGTCTCCCTCTAATTAGCATCATTATCGAAAATAATCCGATTATTAATCCAAGAGGGATCAATATAACCATCCCAGGAATAATCCTTAAAGCCTCTTCAAGCACATCCTGTGTTAATCCCACTTGCTTACTTGACAAAAGAAAAGGTAAGAGAATAAATGCAACTAAGGCCAAACTTATTCCTAAGATAATCGTGAAACCTAAAACTTCTTTACGAAATCTCAATAATTTTTCATGACTTTCGTGCTCAATGTCTATTATCAAAGGGACTAATACGATCGTTAATATACTGAACCATACTGAGATTGGCCAATTAACTAAATTAAAAATAAATACGTAAGCATCAACAGTTGAGCTTACCCCGTACCGCCATGCAATTGCCATTTCTTTAGCTGCACCAGCCAACTTGCCAATACTTACGAAGAAACTGACCCACAAAAAAGTTACTGCAATTTTTTGATGATCTGAATTTACATTCTTAAAAAAATATTTAATTTTTTTTAAATTTAGATTCATATCAATTTTTTATTATTGATACACAAAAACATATCGATCATTTCAAAAAATTATAATTAAAACAACCAGCTAAAACTTAAAAAGGAGCTAAATTTAATTTCAAACTCCATAGTAAGTCTTAAACCATGTTGCAAAATTACTCACCCCTTCCTCTACGGATGTGTTTGGTTTGTAATTAAACTGATCAATAAGATCCGTTACATTTGCCCAGGTATCTGGGACATCACCAGGTTGCATCGGTAAAAATTCTTTACTAGCAATTTTCCCAAGAGCTCGTTCTAATGCACCTATATAGTCCATTAAATTAACAGGGTGATTATTGCCTATGTTATATACGCGCCACGGAGCCTGACTAGTTCCTGGATCCGGATTCTCACCTGACCAGTTTGGATTAGGTATTGCTGGTCGATCTAAAACCCGAATTATGCCTTCCACAATATCATCAATATAGGTGAAATCTCTACGATGATTGCCATAGTTAAAAACTTTTATTGTTTCGTCCTTAATTATCGCTTGTGCAAATTTTTGCAATGCCATATCTGGACGACCCCAAGGGCCGTAAACAGTAAAAAAACGTAAGCCAGTAGTTGGTAAAGCATACAAATAACTATATGTGTGAGCCATTAATTCATTAGCTTTTTTAGTGGCCGCATAAAGGCTAAGGGGATGATCCACATTATCATGAACAGAAAATGGCATTGAAGTATTAGCGCCATAAACACTAGAGCTACTAGCATAGACCAAATGCTCCACATGAAACTGACGACATCCTTCTAAAACATGACCAAAGCCAACAAGATTGCTATCAATATAAGCAAGCGGATTTTCAATTGAATACCGAACACCTGCTTGCGCAGCCAAATTAACTACGCATTGAGGCTTATGAGTTTCAAATAAATTCATCATGCCACCTCTATCGGCAATATCCATCCGAATATGTGTATAGTTAGAATGGCTACTTTGACGAGCCAATCGATCCTCTTTAAGATTTGGACTATAGTAGTCATTGTGATTATCAACGCCAACCACCAGATCACCACGTTCTAACAATCGGAGCACTAAAGCTGATCCAATAAAGCCAGCAGCACCAGTAACAAGCACCTTCATCTAATCACTCCCAAAAATATCTCTTGTATAAACTTTTTGAGCAACATCAGCTAACGCTTCCGTTTGCCTATTAGCAATAATTATGTTGGATTCACTTTTAAAGACTTTTAAATCATTAACAACGCGAGAGTTATAAAATATTTTCTCATTGAGAACTGGCTCATACACAATTATCTCTATACCTTTGGCTTTTAAACGTTTCATAACCCCCTGAATACTCGATGCCCTAAAATTATCTGAGCCAGCCTTCATAATCAAACGATAAATACCAACCACTTTGGGTTCACGGCGAATGACTTCATCTGCAATAAAATCTTTTCGAGTTGTGTTAGATTCAACAATTGCATTAATAAGATTTTGAGGAATATCCCGATAATTTGCCAATAGCTGCTTTGTATCTTTGGGAAGACAGTAACCACCGTAACCAAAACTAGGATTGTTGTAATGCGTTCCTATTCTCGGATCAAGCCCAACACCATCAATAATCTGGCGAGTATTTAATCCGTGAATTGCAGCATAAGTATCCAACTCATTAAAATAAGCTACCCGCATCGCCAAGTAAGTATTTGAAAAAAGCTTTATAGCTTCAGCTTCAGTACTATCGGTAAAAAGAACCGGAATATCCTGCTTAATAGCTCCACGTTTTAATAAATTAACAAAAACTTCAGCCCGTTGAGATCTTTCACCAACAATTATCCTACTGGGGTAAAGATTGTCGTAGAGAGCTTTGCCTTCACGTAAAAATTCAGGGCTAAATATAATATTATCGCTTCCAAATTTCTTCTTAATTTTGGCAGTGTATCCAACAGGCACTGTAGATTTTATGACCATAACTGCATTGGGATTAATAGTCATAACATCCGTAATAACCGCTTCAATTGATTCAGTATTGAAATGATTATTTTCCGGATCATAATCAGTAGGGGTGGCAATAATGACAAAATTAGCATCGGCATAGGCCTCAACTCTGTCTAGAGAGGCTCGGAAATTTAAAGGTTTATGAACTAAATACTCTTC
Source organism: Pseudomonadota bacterium (assembly GCA_039805785.1). GTDB lineage: Bacteria > Pseudomonadota > Gammaproteobacteria > Diplorickettsiales > Diplorickettsiaceae > Aquirickettsiella. The sequence goes on from JBDLTN010000053.1 coordinate 4,920, forward strand.
AATTTCAACATCATCAATCGGGGATTGCTTCCGATTAAGTTTTTCAATCTTATCAAGCACAATATCAAGACAAACTACTTCATTATGCTGAGCCAAAAGAATTCCATTTGATAAGCCCACATATCCAGTTCCAGCAATTGCTATTTTCATTTCATAAATCTTTCTGAAATACTTAAATTTATTGATTTAATTTTTATATTTTTAATGCTATTGACTGGTTACACCTATTTATAAATAGGTAATAAATAAAATATTGAAAGGCTATGAAAAACACTTCTAAATCTGTCTACTTTAGAAAGTAAGGGATGCTAATTCCCGATCTCGAGCATTAAAAGACCTGTTTCTTTGAATAAGATTGTCCATTAGTTTTTTTCTTTGACTAAAACTATAGATGAAACCTTTAGTAAAGCTTCATCTAAATGAGCCTCAAGACTCAAAGCCTCAATCTCTTCCTTTAAGGTTTGGTATTCCTGCATTTTCCGCCTCAAGAAGCTGCCAGTTAAATCTGTTTTTTCTCTAATGCCCTGCGGCGTCAACAAGTAGGCGTATACCCACTTGTTTTTATTGTTCTTAAAGTTTTGTATTTTGACTGAACCTTTTGCCACCAAAGCATTCAGACAATAATTAACTCCACCCAAACTAACTCCCAGAGATTTTGAGAGCTCTCTTTGAGTAAGGCGTGGGTTTACCTCTAATAAACGTAAAACTCGAAATTGAAGCTCTGAGGACATGAGAAGTAGAATTATGTTTCTTGTAAAAAAGTTTTTTAGAACGCTACCGCCCTACTGAGCATGCCAGAGGAACGAACTTTACTGAATAATTTCAATTACTTAAAGTATTTTTTACTACAAAAACTATATCTATATTCAATACAGAGTTAGTGCTTTAGCTTTAGCTTTAGCTTTAGCTTTAGCTTTAGCTTTAGCGTTCAATTATGAACATTATAACTAAACACCTGTAATTAATACCTTTTTTATAGATCTAAAAACTATAATTCCGAACTATGGAATTATTAGTCCTCGCGTTTTTTGTCAGCCTCGTCACAACCCTTGTTTTGATCAGATATAAGCACCTTCATGAGAAGGTGACCAGTGATCATGATTTATCAGGTCCTCAAAAATTTCACGCACATGCCGTCCCCAGAATTGGTGGCATAGGTATATTTCTAGCCTTGATAATCAGTGCGTGGGTAGCACACAGCGTCCTTTCACTTGAAAGAGGTCTATTACTGCTTCAAATTTGTTTATGCGCGTTACCTGCTTTTGCTATTGGCTTGATTGAGGATCTCACTAAAAAAATAGGGGTTAAAACCCGTCTGATGGCCACAGCAGTTTCTGCTTATATGGGTGTTTATTTTTTAAATGTTCTAATCACCAAAATACAGATTCCTGGTGTTGATTGGGTTTTAAGTATTGGTGTCATGGCAATCATTTTTACAGTAATTGCTGTCACAGGACTTGCCAATGCCTACAACATCATTGATGGCTTTAATGGTCTAGCCAGCATGGTTGCCATCATCAGCTTATTGGCCATTGGATATGTGGCATTTAAAGCAAACGATCCCGTCTTAGCCTCAATCAGCTTGATCGTGATTGGGGCTATTGGTGGTTTCTTTATCTGGAATTACCCAAGAGGTCTGATTTTTTTAGGTGATGGCGGAGCTTACCTAATTGGCTACTTGATTGCCACCCTATCTATTTTGTTGGTGATTAGAAATCCAAGTGTGTCACCGTGGTTTGCACTGCTGGTGAATGCCTACCCTATTTTTGAAACGCTCTTCACTATATGGCGACGCAAAGTTCATCAAGGGAAAAATCCTGGCCTCCCTGATGGAGCCCACTTTCATTCACTGATTTACCGTCGTGTGATTCGATGGGCGGAAGTACATGAATCCAATGAGACTGCATCGTATGCCAAAAATGCCAAGACCTCACCTTACTTGTGGTTCCTTTCTAGCTTAGCAGTCTTTCCAGCAATTGTATGGTGGCAAACAACCTGGATCTTGCAATGCTTTGCCTTACTGTTTTGCGTTTCGTATGTGATGGTTTATAACGCAGTAGTGAAGTTCAAGACCCCCGGCATCTTTAAATTACTGAAGTAATCCAAAAGACGTTAAGCAATTACAACCGTTTCTACTTTTGTAATTGATGGAGTGGCTTCAAAGATAACTGCTTCCAATCATTGAGCATTGAATTCAAAAGTAAATATAGAAATGAATACAGCAACAATTAATACGTCTGGAGTGCGAAAATCAAACGCTCAATTTTCTAAATTGCGGAAATTGAATCTGCAGCTTTTGAACTGATCCCAGTACCTCAACCAATAGCATAGCTCTGGATAAGCCATCAGGTAAGGTTTGAAGTTTTTCAAAGAAACCAATGAAGCCTTTGAATGGCCCTTGGGTAATCTCGATCATTTCTCCGGGCTTGAACAGCTCATGCAAAGGCTCTTCTTTGGTGCAACGTTGCTTTAAGCAGTCAACAATCGTTTCAGGTATTTCTACTGGGTCTGTTGAAATGCCGAATCTAAGAAGTTGAGAGACGCCCCTGGTTGATCTGATTGGAAACCAATTACTGGTGACATCAGATAAACGGATGAATAAGTATCTAGGGAACAAAGGTTCAATGGCCAGCTGAATTTTGCCCTGTTGTTTTTTTTGAACTTGGCAGGTTGGCAAGAACACTTCAAAGCCCTGCGCTTGAAGATTTTCTAAAGCCCTGAACTCTTCTCTGACCTTGGTATGAATCACATGCCATTTCATAGATAGGGATTCCTGCGTGATTTCATTCTTAGCCGCTAAGAGTCTTTATTATTAATTTAGTTAGACACTTTATAAGCTTTATAGCCTCGCTTACCCAACATCAATAAAAGCCCAAAAAATAATCCGGCAAACAAACCAGCGATCAATGCAATTGCACGCTTAGGTGAAACCTTGTTTTCCGGTGAATAAATTGGTGATACTAATTTGGTTTGACGTGAGTTAGCAGAAACAATGAGGTCATTCAATCGAATTGTTTCATCTGTCAGAAACTTTACTTCATCACGAGTTGATAAATAAGCGGCCGACATGGATGAGCCTGATTTATCAGCTCTAAGAATAAAGCCTTGAGCTTCTTGAAGTCTTTTAGAATATTTAGCTAACTTTAGTTGAGCATCCTCAATGATGGGGGCTGCAATTATTTTTTGTGATTGCTTGATAGTTTCCAGAATAGATTCCGCACACTGAACTGCTTGAGCTTGACTTAAACCAAGCACCTTCAACTCAACCATCTGTGTTCCTTTAATAAGACTTAACTTAACCATCTTGGCCAAACCCTCCAAAGAAGTTTGCTTGCTTTCGTAACCGCACGCTTTCACTGATTCTTGTGAATAGCTGCTTGGCAACTTCATGCGAGCAACCAATAAATTGGGGTCTTCAACATTAACTCCCAGAGGATTAGTGTTGTTGTTGGAACTGATCTGGGCCATCTGTATTTGAGCAGTGGCTTCGTATTGATTAGGAGTTACAACAATATAAATAACAGCACCTAATAGGCCCAAAACACCTGCTGCAAAAATAGTCTTCCAAGACTCAATCAAGAAATCAATAATATCTTTGAGGGAAATTTCATCTTCAATATTTGAATTGAAATTTGGGTTGAGGTTTTGGTCTGACATGATTTTGTCCATTTGCTTAATTATGTTAATTATAACTTGATGCGGTACCAAATCAGGCCTAAAGCTTCACGCCAGATGAAACGCGTTCTTTCTATCCCAGCACTACTAGGGTAGAAATCCAGCGGATGAAACTGGTCTTTTTGGTAAAAACCCATAGGAGCTGGCGTGACTTTGAGACCATGCTTTTCAAATACAGCTTTGGCTCTGGGCATGTGCCAAAAATGGGTTACCAGGTAAATGTGTGTAACACCCTCTTGTTTGAGTATTTTGGCTGAAAAGACTGCATTTTCTTCGGTGGTTCTTGATTGCTTTTCAAGCCAGCGAGCCTGGACCTGATACTCATTTTTGAAGACTTTCTGAGTTAACTCTGCTTCTGTTAGTTCATTACTTGATGTGGCATCAGGAGCGCCACCGGTTAGCAAGATAGGCAAATGAGTTACTTGAGACAAAGTGACGCCATACCTGACTCTTTCCATGGCTCCAGCTGCGATATTTTGGTACTGATATTGTGGGTATTCAATGGCACCACTTCTGCGCCCACCACCCAAGATAACAATCGCTTGTTCTGCCCCTAGCTTTGAAGAGTTAGTTGTGCCACTTTGTTGAGCGCTTTGATTGCCATTGTGTTTGCTTTCTAAAACTTTAAGATCTAGTGGTGCTGACCAAGTGATGATGCTACCGAAAGCATTTGTTAGCTGCACAGCTAAGTAGTTAGTGCTGGTTAGCCAAATCATCAAAACACTGAAAACAATGAGAGATTTTTGTAAAAGCTCACGCTTTTTCAATAAAAAAAGCGGGAGCAATATCAGCCACAACCAAATACCCGGTGGCATGAGCAGTTGCGCTATGAGATTACGAACCGCCCATTCATAAGTCCATGTTTCCATTCTGATGATTTTAATCTTTTGTTCGCGTTATTTCACCGCTTTCATTTTTATATTTTCAGTTATCAGATTCATTCGTGTAGGCCCCTTCCTACAACAAAATCAGAATTAGCTGATTTGCAAGATAAAAAGAACTTGTTACGCTTTATTTTCTATTTAATTTGAAAAAAGAGGTGTATCAATGGGTATTCGCATGAAGTATTTTCCACATCAATCAGGAACTAATAGTGAGCAAGCAGCAGCCATGAATGCCGCTCTTGTAACTGAATTAGAAATGGACGCAAAGCCAGCGCCCATGATCACTACCAAGAATCGTGCCTGCGAATTTTTCATCCAAAAAGCCAAACTCAAGAACCTAAACCCCATCACATGCATGGGCAGTCTTGGTCTCAATTCAAGTAAGTCGATTCAGTTCTTTAATGGAGATCACAAACATGTTGAATTCTTACGTTTACTTCATGCCATCACCATGATTGGTTATGACGTAAAGATTTCTTTAACGCCTTCTGATTTTCCATTTGGCATCATCAAAGTTGATCCTTGCTGACCCAATGAAAATGGCCAAGGATCTTTCCTTGGCCATCTCTGTCTATTAACTGACTTCTATCTTCTATCTCTTTTATTATCTTATTTTTTATTCTTCTTTTATTTTTACTTACTATCTCTGTTTGTTTAATTTCTTTATTTCTATTTAAACTACTTTTCTTTTACTTTTTAGTCTTCACCCTTAATTCCCCGCCACAATCGACATCACGGCCATGCGCACGGCAATACCGAAGGTCACTTGCTTGAGGATCACTGACTGAGGGCCATCAGCCACATTGCTGGCAATCTCTACTTCACGGTTCATTGGGCCTGGGTGCATCACAATCGCATCAGGTTTAGCTAACTTAAGTCTTGCCTGATTGAGACCCCACTGTTTAAAGAATGCATCTCCTTCAGGTACTTGTCCTGCTTCCATGCGTTCTTTTTGGATTCTGAGGGTCATCACCACATCTACATCTTTTAAACCTTCTTCGATGTCGTTGAAGATTTTGACACCCATCATGTTCAGGTCTTTAGGCAGCAAACTCTCAGGACCAATGGCACGAATCTCTTTACAACCCAAAGTAGTCAGCGCATGAATATTCGACTTAGCCACACGACTATGAACAATGTCTCCAATGA
>JBDLTN010000054.1:0-10548 GCA_039805785.1 Pseudomonadota bacterium
GATAATAAATTAATAAAATTTTCATTAATGAAAAATTAAGAAAAAGTCCAAATAAGGAATTTAGTGTAAATCTAATTAATGTTTTTTGATGGGATAAATTACTTTTAAAAGTGAAATAATGGTTTAAGGTGTAATTAATTAAAGCTCCTGAGATATAACCAATAGTGGAAGCCAAAATAGGTTTTATAAAAAAAAATTCAACAAAGCTTATTAGTATTGAAAATTGAATCAACGCTGATAATGCCCCTACTATAAAGAAGCATGAGAATTGCTTTGTAATTCCTTTCATACAATCATAAACTTTAGTGGATAATAACATGCATCTATTCGACATAATTAATAAATGTAAATTTCCTGCTTGCCCGACTTATAATTTTATACAGTTCCGCGATTGTAAATTGCTAAATACAGATAGGCGTGGTGATACGACATTTCATAAAATAAAAAAAGTATCTTCTTTCTTCGTCATAAAGTAGAAACAGACTTAAAAGAAACTTAAATTGACTAGAATATACAACCATTTCTGATCTGCTACATAATTTTCTATTCGACGAATTCAGCACTGTTTAAAGATAATTTTGTTAAGAGTTACAAAATAACTTTAAGTATAGCGTAAGGATAAGCCTGCCAAAAAAAAGTAAAAAACGCCTATAAAGATAAAACTTATCAAAAAATTACTTTCTGCTTGGATAATAGAACCAATCATAATTCCCAATAAATTACCTAATTTTAATGAAGTATTACCTAAACCTACTAGTCGCGAACGTCTATTATCTTTAATTCCTTTCAATAAAAATGTAAAAAGTATTAGAGAAATAGCTCCAAAGCTTATCCCTAAAAATAAACTTAGTAAAAATACTAAAGAAAGTTGAGTAACGAAAGCATAACCAAAATAAACCAGGCCACTTAATAGCAACGCAATAACTAGTATTGTCTTACTCCAAAATAAGGAATTGCCTTGCCTATCAACAATCCGTCCGAGATTAGGTGTAGTTAAAGACATTGCCAACGCCATTAAAGCGTAGATAAAACCTACAGTTATATTACCAGAATGTAATTTTTTCACAATATATAGCGAAAAAAAAGGGGTAGACATCCATCGTGCCGCTTGCGTAAAACAAATCAATAAAAGTAACAAATTTTGCCCAGGATAAATTTTCTTTATCCGTTTGACTTTATTTTTTATATTTTCAATATTAAGTGAACTTTCAACTAAAAAACGAGCTAAAAATATCGAAACTAGTGCGCAAGTGATACCAGAAATTATAAAAATTGATAGGTATCCATAATAATTTGCTAAGACCCCTCCACATATGGGGCCTACAATACTCCCTAATGCTGTAGCTGACTGTAAACGCCCAACTATTCGACTATGCACCTGAACAGGAGTTATTTTTAATGACCATGCTTGTGCGGCTGCTGTAAAACCCGCTAAAGCTCCTTGCAACAACCTAACTAATAAGATCTCCCCTGGATTTTTTAAAAAAATTAACGCCCATTGTGTAGTAGCTAAAGCAATTCCTGCTCGTAGAATCATTTTTTTATATCCAACACGCTCTCCAATTTTAGTCCACAATAAAGTCGTAAAAATAGTAGTTAATAGTGGTGCCATATAAATGGCACCACTCCAATATTGTAATATTTTTGGATGAAAAGAATGATATGAAGCGATAATTAATGGCCAGTATGGATCGCTCATATCAAGCATGGCAATAATAATAAACTGACTAAAAATCATATAACGAGTCTGCTGACACCAGCTTAAAGTGGTTGTCGCAATCTTCATATCTAAATGCTTAATGGATTCGCTATCTGAAAAAACAAACCATCACGTAAATAATTTTTTTCTAATCTCATTCGAAGCAGTGCTTTTACTGGCCAATGGTTATTTAAAATCGTATTAAATTCTTTTTTCCAAATATTTGGGCACATTCTATCCTTTAAAGCATTAAACCTTTGTTCTGTAACTTTTCTAACAATTTTCCAAAAAGGCTTTTCTTCACAATTAAAATAATTTGCTAGAAGTAATACTATTTCACCTAAATGTAATTGATAAACTGTATATAGAAGTTGATTTCTAACCGTTTCCTTATTTTTTTGCAGATAGGGAGAGTTTTCTGTTAAATCTAGGTTAATTCCCATTGATTTCAAACTTTCGTCATGCATTTCTATACCATCAAAATCTCTAGCTATAAATCGTTGAATTTTACCTTCCCGAAGTATTGCTAAAGTGTTTTGTTGATGTCCTTCTAAAGCAATACCGTAAAGTAAAAACAGATCTAAATAGCTTCCCAATACAAGATCAGCATAATGAAGAAAATACTCTAACGCATCGTTATAGGTTAAACATCCTGATAACTGCATTATTTCAATAAATAAATTAGTTTCGCTTAATGAAGATTTTTCAAAAAAAGCAGCTACAACAATTGCAACTTCATTCTCAGCCAACTGCTTGGTAATATTTTCTCGAAAAATCGCAGTAAAATGTTTTGCAACGTCTATATCAAGCTCTTTTAAATGTAACCCATGAGATTCTTGTAATAAACTTAATCGACTTGAAAAATAATTCTCAGTTATCAAAATTTTTTGCAGAATATTACTTATCCGTGGCATATTTTTTGTAGATATGGGTGATAATGTCCTTATAATACTCGTGGCTTGAACCGCAACCGGTAATTTAATATAAGGTGAGTTAATATTATCTATAGGTAAAAGTGTACGAAAGGATAAAGTGGGACTTGCTGTAACTTTAGCTTTATCAAAAATTACAATAACTTTGTTTTCGATATAATCTTTAAATAAAGGAGAAATAAATGTAAAATAATAAACTTGCCAAGGATGAACCGGAAATGGTATATAATTTCTGACTTCCAAATTATTTTTTTTCAATTCCTCTAACCAATTAATCCATGCTTCTGGGTAGTGCTTACTAAACCATTCAGTAAAATCTATATTTTGTTGTATAGACTCAATATGGACGTATTGTTTTTTTACCGCTGCAATATGAATATTGACTTTAGATTGAAATTCAGGAGAATAATTAATAGTGTCTTCGACAGTAAAACCAAGCTTCGTTTTAGCACATGGATGATAGGGATGCCCGCTAAATACTGACTGTTCAAATTTCAAAGAACTATTTTCTGTTATTTGTGATGATTTTAATAAATTATTGAGTTGATGATCGGATTTTTTTTTACTTCGCTCCACCAAAGTATTTACACTATATTTCTTCCAAGTAGAAAGTAAAGCATTTTGTAAATTATTAGTAATTTCTTTATAAAATTTTAACCATTGATCCATATCTAAAATATTTTCTAATTCATTTTTTACAACATCTAATAGTTTTAAAGGATCAGTAATCGTTTGTTTTAAAGATGTTGCCTTATGTTTTAGAATTAAGTTATCAAAATTTGTAAATCTCAATAATGAAAATAATTTCACTCGAGTAACGTATATAAAATAGTTGGAACGCTGAAGATCAAAAATTACCGTGGCATTTTGATAATGATAGGGTAAAATATCTTCGCGCAAAAATGCCAATAATAATTGTTTTAAGGAATGTTTATTTACTTCGGAAATACACTCACTGATTGAAAGATTAAAAGTATTTGAATAAAGTTTGTATTGTTCACTAAAGTTTATTTCTTGAGCAGAAATTCTGTCGATCACATGCATAATTCTTCCCTTAGAATCCAAATCAGATTATTTAAGCAGTATCTAACCACTAAATTTTCCAATAAAATATATTAAGGTAGCTATTATTCATGGTTTTAGAATTGAGTCAAGAATTCCAATCGAACTATTTTGTTTTTTTATCTTTTAATCTATACTTTTTATTATCTATATGTAAGTAAAAATTAATATGTCAACTTTTTTTATATTTCTATTATTCATAATTTGTATTTTATTAAGCCTATTTAATTATAAAAAAACCAGTTTAATTGTTGGATCAATTGTATTCCTAGGTTATATTGTTATAGGAAATGGCTTTTTCCCGGCTTATTTACTAAATAACCTACAATTTCCTTATAGTCAATCTCATCCTATCAACTGGAAGAAAACGAATGCTATTATTTTATTAGGCGCGGGCACCAGTAAGATTCCAAACTCAAATGAAATAAAACCCAGCATATTATCATTTTCAAGAATTGCTCAAACTGCAATAATTTATCGTGAATGTAAAAATACAAATAGAATCTGCCATATTTTGATAAGCGGAGGAGATCCCTCGAGTAATGGAAAATCAGAAGCTGAGACTTATCAAGAAGCTTTAATATCTTTAGGAATCAATTCCCAAGATATACAATTAGAAACCCAAAGTAAAAATACTTTCCAAAATGCTAAGTTCTCCAGTTATCTCTTAAAAAAACAAAATAATGAACAACTTTTTCTTGTTAATTCTGGATTAGCGCTAAAACGTGCACTATTATATTTTTCATTTTTTAATATTTATCCTAAACCCATCGCTTCTGACTTTATTACTATCCCTATTACTAACTATCCAATAGGGTATAATTTTGCTATTAATGATTTTGCAATCCACGAATATTTAGGGATATTACGGTTTCGTATTTATAACTTTTTTGACTGGAATAAAAAATAAATTAGTAAAAAATTTTACCAATTATTATCTTTCCAATTGGCTAGATTTATATGCTTTTCGTAAGCCTTGTAATACTAAATCTGGAATAAGTGTGTCAAATAGACCAGTTTCTTCATAAAGCTGTGCAAATCCTCCTGTGCCAATGACCTTAACATCTTCTCCCTGAAAAACTTCTCTTTTAAACCCTATAATAATTTCTTTAAGCGCCCCCAAATGCCCATAATACAAACCGCTTTGGATACTTTCTCGGGTTGTTTGACCCATGTAATTCTTGGGGGCTTCTATGTCGACAGCCATTAATTTAGCGGTATTATTCTTTAAAGCCTCCATACTCAACCGTAACCCTGGCAAAATAGACCCACCCAAATAATTTCGATCCTTAGTAATAGCACACAAGGTCGTAGCTGTCCCCAAATCTACAATAATCAGTGCCTTATCAGGGAAAATAGCTATAGCACCTATAGCATTCGCTATTCGGTCGGCCCCCACTTCATTTGGATTTTTACAACGGATATTTAAGCCGGTTTTAACACCTGGTTGCAAAATAAAATAATCGGCATCTTTGAAATATTGGAAAAAACTATGTCGCACCGTATAATCATAATTTGGAACTACAGAAGAGATAGCAACCGCTCTTATTTTCAATGGGTCTAGCTTATTATATTCGAGGACATTCGTTATAAAAATCCCGAATTGATCAGCGCTTCCCAATAGAGGGGTCGCATAACGAAAACGTAAAATAAGCTTATCTTTGGCAAAAACACCACCTAACATATGCGTATTACCAACATCCAAACATAACAACATACACGACCTAATAATACATAAATAAACCCACTATACTTAAATTACCCGCTCAATGACAATCTCTTTCACAAAGAACTCTGCTTTTGATATAAAAAAAACGACTAAAATTATAAAACTCGATCTAAACGAAAACCCTTTAGGTCCTAGCCCTTTTGCAATTATTGCTGGCCAACAAGCCATGCTCAATTGTCATCGATATCCTAACAACCAGGGATCTTTTTTAAAGCAAACTTTGGCTACTCACTTTGGGGTTCTTACCGAAAATATTACATTTGGTAATGGTTCAGAAAGCTTATTGGAGCTTATTGTTAAAGCGACCTTAGGCCCACTAAATTCAGCGGTAATCCCCAATTTTTGCTTTGCAGGTATTTCAAAAATTTTAAAAAAAGCTGGCGTTACTCTTAAGATAGCTAAAAATTCTCATTCACATCTTTCAGCTTTAAGTTTACTAGAAGCTATTGAGCCCTCTACTAAAGTTGTCTTTGTCGTTAATCCAAACAACCCTATAGGCTATTATATGAATATATTAGAGTTGGAATTCTTATTAAAATATCTTCCCAAAGATATATTTGTAGTTATCGATGAAGCCTATGCGGAATATGTTGAAGCTGAGGATTACCCTAATAGCATCCAGTTTTTATCGCAATATCCTAACTTAATTATCCTTAGGACCTTTTCTAAGTTCTATGGTTTAGCTGGGCTGCGACTAGGATATGCCATTGGTGGAAATAAAATAGCCAATATGTTACAGTATAATTCTCTCCCTTTCAGTGTTAATTCAGTTGCTTTAGCCGCAGCAGATGCAAGCATTAAAGATCAAACACATATTAATTCCACCCGTTTGTTGAATAAAAAAGGACTCTCTCAGCTATCCAGAGGTTTAAAAAATTTGGGATTAAAAATATTACCCTCTTATGCTAATTTTATCTGTATAGATTTACGATCTATTAGCTGGCCTATCTATCAACAACTTTTATTATATGGAATATCCGTAAGGCCCTTACATGATTATGGTCTATCTAATTTTTTGCGGGTTTCTATCGGTACAGATAAGCAAAACAAAGCCTTTTTAAATGCATTGGAAAAAATATTAGAAAAACCCAATCTAAGAGAATGTAACGCTATCTAGATAAAGATTTTTCATTTAAAATATACTTTTTGAATATTAAAAATAATAGATTTCGGATAAAAATAATGAGGGCACTTACCCTGTTTCTGTACGAAGCCGTTATGCATCCTAGTATGGTGGGGGCACTATTTCCTAGCTCTAAAAGACTTGCTAATAGTTTAGCTCAACAAATATCAAAAAATTCCCCTGGATTAGTAGTGGAGCTGGGAGCTGGGACAGGAGCTATAACAGCTGCTCTAATAGACCAAAAAAAGCTATTTCATCAGCTTATTGTTATTGAACGATCTGCAAAGCTTGTTAATCATTTAGTACAGCGCTTTCCAGGATTAAACATTGTCCGAGGTGATGCATGTCAACTACATGAATTAATTAATAAATTCAATGCCTTCCCAACACAAGCTATTGTATCCAGTTTACCTTTACGTACTTTATCCCCTTCCGTTGTAGAAAAAATTGGAATTGAGATCAATCGGGTTTTAATAAAAGGAGGTTTATATATACAATATACCTATAGTTTATGGGGGAAACCTTTATATCCTTCATCTCAGCTAAAGCTAATTCAACAACAATGGGTTTGGCAAAATTTACCTCCGGCTCGTATTGACATATTTCAACACGAATGAACCTTCCATTTTCTATTGCGATAACCAGTAATGAAATTTGTTTATTTTCTGCAGCACAGCAACTAGCAGAAAAAAATTCCTTACCTTATATAGATTATATTGAAAGTAAAAAGTTTGATTATGTCTTGATCTTGAGTTCAACCGGTCTATATCTAGAGGACGTCCAAAAAAAATTGGGTTCATTAAAAATTGATTTTCTTCAAGGCAAGCTAGCTTATCGATTAAACCACATTAAAAGCCAAAAGCAATTATTGGCAAGAGCGATTGGTTTAAAACCGAATTTTAAACCTCATGTTTTAGATGCAACTGCAGGATTGGGATCCGATGGTTTTATTTTAGCCCAGTTGGGCTGCCCCACCATTTTATTAGAACGTTCACCCATTGTTTTTCTTTTATTGAAGGACGCTTTAGATCGGGCTCTAGAAAATCCAAAATTTCTTTCCCTTCCGATAAAACTTATAAAAATCGAGTCACTTACCTATTTAAAGCAAATTATTTCTAACTTTCGTGCATCTCCTGAAGTTATTTACCTAGATCCAATGTATCCACATTCCTCAAAATCTGCCTTAGCCAAAAAGGAAATGCGTTTTCTACGATATCTAGTAGGGGATGATACTGATGCATCCAATTTATTAAAATTAGCAACTCTATGTGCAAAACAACGGGTTGTTGTAAAAAGACCTCGTTTATCCCTTTATTTAGCTAACACTAAACCTCATCATAGTATATTCGGTAAACAACATCGTTTAGATGTATATTTAACTCATTTGAAGACTAATCGACGGACTTAAACTTGGCAAGTTGTTTTCGTTGTGCACTAATCCATTCACTCCAAATAACTGCTGTGGACACGAATTACTATTACTTCTTTGCCTAGCTTCAGTTTGAATTGTTACTTCATTCAAAGCTTTCGCCGGAGTATTCTCATCTTGAGAGGATTCATCTTCTTGTAAAACTGTATCATTCTCGGATTTAACTAAAGATTTAACTAAATTTTCACATGGTTTTGAAGCTTCAGTCATTGAATCTTGCTTAACTAAGCTTTTAGGCAAGTATGTCACGATCTGATTTATCTCAAAGAGTTGTTCATTTTGGACAAAATACTCAACTATTCTTTGTGCTCGGGTGGTTTTACTTTCAATATTGTAAGCATATAAATACCAAGAAGCCAAAGCAAGTGCGCCTATCGCTGTACCTATAATTAATACAATCGGAAAACAAGGGGGTACTGCGGTAGATGCAACAATTGCAGCGTATACTGCCATTATGGGTGCCCAAAAAACTAACCGAAAAACCAAACTACCCGTACCTAAACGTTTGACTATCGCCATAAATCGATTTATACCTTTTTTAAGATCCGTCCATAAAGGTTTTGTACTACTAAAGCGACGTAATATTCGATCATAATCTTTTTCTAATATTATTTTATTCCCTCGTTCTTTTTCTAATGCTTTAATCTTATCTTCTAAATCATTAAACCTAGCATTATGGTTTTTTTTTGCTTCACATGCTTTATAAATACCAAAAGCAATACCAATGATAAGAACTACAACAGCAATAATTGCAGAAGTTAGTAAACCTATGGGCGTAAAATTTATCAAAGCAACATTAGAAGGGCATAAAACATACGTCAAAATAACTTTAGTTGCGTCTAATAAAACCCAACCCACAAAAATTGGTAAAAAACACCCCTCAAGAAAGCCCATAAAAATAGCATGATATTTACTAAAACGTCGCTTTTTAAGCACTGCATGCAACTCCTTTAGTAAAGATGAATCCTTTAGCTGTATAGGTGTAGTAACCTCTTTATTTTGTTTATCTTCTGCTAGATCTAAATATACAGTCTGCTTATTTAAGAGAGTTAATTTTTTTTCGAGCATATGTTTATGCTGATCTTCTATTGTTTCCTTACTCATGTTCTTATCAATATTATAGTTTTTTTTGGCATTCCTAATTGTGAAAAATAATAATACGGGTAAACACACACATAAGGATAGAGCTACTGGAACAACCGAAATTAATGCGGCGCTAACAACGGGGGTAATTATAGTAATTGGAAAAAAATAAAATAAAAATACTAAAACCCAATAAATAAAACTTGTTAGTCCAAAAGCTGAAAGAATTGGAAGAAAAATATTATTTTTTTTTCCGCGATTTTTCTCTTCGGTAGCTTTTGAATTTTCTTTTATTAAATGATCAACATGAGTAAAAAAATCTTCCCTATATCCCTCATCTAAAGCAATAATCCAATTATCATTAACATCTTTTTTGACTTTAAAGTATTTATATTTTGTCTCAATATTTAAAAAATTAGATACTTGCTCTGTAATTTTTTTATGTAACTCATCAAGACTACTATTTAAAAATTTATCCAATCTCCTGCGTCGTTCTTTATCTTCTTTTGAAGAAAAAAAACGGCGTTTCCAATATGTAATACGTGATATATCAGCAGAATAAAAATATTCCGCAGTTTGTAGATACTCATCAATGTTTCTATTATATAAACTCTGATTGTCATTATTAATATTATCTCTTTTATTTTTAATTTCTTTAAATAGTTTATCAAGCTTTGTTTTTTTAGAATTTTTTAAAAAAATATCTAACGCTGCTATTTGCCTTTTTTTAATCTTTGACGCAAACAAGCGACGTCTCCAGCATGCAATAGGTGATATATCAGGCGGATAAAAATAAGCAGCGGTTTGTAAATACTCATAAGTTATCAGGTCATCAACATTATTAGAGTTTTGATTAATTTCACCCATTTTACTTTTGATTTCTTGCTCATTAAATGATTGAAACAATCGGCTATAATAAAAATAATTGCTATTTTTCTCTATTTCGCGCAACTTACAGTATTGAATTACATAAATACCTATAGAAGCGGCAAGGAAACTTAGACTAACTAGTGCACTATCAATGAACCCTACATATTTACTGCTCTTGATAACATCAAATAGTTTAAAATCTTTATCATAGGCACTTTCAATTACGTTAACATTAAACGCAGGAGTAGCTACAACTTCATCAAAAGAATAAAGACAACTATTAAAAACAGGAATTTTTGCCTTAGAATTTACTAACCAAATTGGATCTTTTTTTATTAGCGCTCTTTCACCTTGTGAGTTCGGCCCGGATAACCTTCTTTTTCTTTCATTAGAAGAAGTTGCGCTGCTAGTAGTTGCTGCTCTTGTTCCTTGAGTATATTTTCTCTCAATTGATAATTGATCGATCATAAGAGCTCCTTTCTAGATTTAGTAGGTTACCTATCCAACTTTTATAGTTTTTTTAAACTTTAGTATATATTAAATTTAATAAAAAATTATCATAATTTAAAATTTAATTTTTAATTTATTTAATTTATTTAATTTATTTAATTTATTTAATTT
>JBDLTN010000055.1:0-10046 GCA_039805785.1 Pseudomonadota bacterium
TGGTTGAACGTCAACTATTAGCGCAAGGAAAATCTCGGCATGATTTAGGACGTGAAGTATTTATAGAAGCCATCTGGGAATGGAAAAAGAAATCCGGAGGCATGATAACAGAGCAATTACGCTGCATGGGTGCTTCTATCGATTGGACAAGAGAACGATTCACGCGTGATGAGCATTTTTCTGCTGCAGTAGAAAAGGTCTTCATAGATTTACATAAGCAAGGTTTTATATACCGTGGTAAACGCCTAGTTAATTGGGACCCTCAACTTTTAACAGCAGTATCTGATCTTGAAGTCATTAACCAAGAAGAACAAGGTCATTTATGGACGCTGCGCTATCCATTACTGGGCAGCAATGATTTTTTATTAGTTGCCACAACAAGACCAGAAACTTTATTTGGTGATGTTGCTGTCGCTGTACATCCTGATGATCCTCGTTATCAAGCTTATATTGGAAAACAAATAAAGCTTCCTTTAACCGATCGTATTATTCCAATCATAGCCGACTCATCTGTAGAACCTACGTTTGGTAGTGGTTGTGTAAAAATCACTCCCGCGCATGATTTTAATGATTATGCAACAGCACAAAGACATCATTTAACTAGCATTAATATTTTTACACTTAACGCACATCTTAATGAGCAAGCTCCAGAAAAATTTCGTGGCTTAGAACGGTTTGCTGCTCGAAAAAAAGTTATCCAAGATTTAGAAAAATTAGGATTATTAGAAAAGGTAGAAGCTTATTTAGTAAAAATTCCTCGCGGGGATCGTTCTGGAGTTGTGATAGAACCTTATCTTACTGATCAATGGTTTATGTCAATGCAACCCTTAGCAAAACCCGCTATTCTAGCCATCATGCAAGGGCAGCTTGATTTTATTCCAGAAAATTGGCGTAAGGTTTGTTTACAATGGTTAGAAAATATTGAAGATTGGTGTATTAGTCGGCAGCTTTGGTGGGGTCATCGAATTCCAGCCTGGTATGATGAACAAGGCCAATTCTATGTTGGCAAAGATGAAGAAAGTATTCGTCAGCAATATTCTTTAGATTCTAGTGTGACACTTATACAAGATGAAGATGTACTCGATACCTGGTTTTCATCAGCACTCTGGCCTTTTGTTACTTTAGGTTGGCCAGAAACTACTAAAGAATTAGCCTCTTTTTATCCAACGAACGTTTTAGTGACAGGATTTGACATTATCTTTTTTTGGGTAGCCCGCATGCTAATGTTGGGGCTACATTTTACAGGCAAGGTTCCTTTTAAAGAAGTTTATGTGACTGGTTTGATACGAGACCATGAAGGTCAAAAAATGTCAAAATCTAAAGGTAACGTTTTAGATCCTCTTGATGTCATATTAGGAATTAGCGTAGATGAATTAGTGACAAAACGTACTCAAGGTTTATTGCAACCGCAAATGGCTAAAAAAATTGAACGCGCTACTAGACAGCAATTCCCACAAGGAATTCCTGCACTAGGTACTGACGCTCTACGATTCACTTTTTGCGCCTTAGCCTCACCTACCCGCGATATACGTTTTGACTTGAACCGAACTGAAGGCTACCGAAATTTTTGCAATAAACTCTGGAATGCGGCCCGATTTGTTTTAACCCATACTGCTAATCAAAAAACCTTTAAATCCTTGCCCGTATTAACTCTATCTATAAATCGTGCTTTTAATTCTTTATTACAAAATATCGTTAAAGAAATGCACAAACATTTTCAAGATTATCGATTTGACTTAATGGCGCAAACGATTTACGAATTTATTTGGAATGAATATTGTGACTGGTATGTTGAACTCGCAAAACCTATTTTAGTTAATGGAAATAGCCAGGAACAACAGGAAACCTTAACCTGTTTAATTTTTGTTTTAGAAACCTGCTTACGTTTGCTACACCCTTTAATGCCCTTTGTTACTGAAGAAGTTTGGCAAGCTATTGCTCCTTTTGCTGGAAGAACCGGTAGTAGCCTGATGGTTCAAGCTTATCCTCAGTTTGATCAAACGAAAAAAGATTATGAAGCTGAACAAGATTTAAGCTGGTTAAAAAATATTGTCCAAGCGATTCGCACCCTACGTTCCGAAATGAATATAACCCCTGGTAAAAAAATTCCTTTATTACTTTATAAAGGAAATAAAAAAGATTTTGAAAATACTCATCACTTTCTTAACGACATAATGAATCTTGCAAAAATAAGTGAGATAAATTGGTTAACAAAAAAAGAAAATACCAATCATGCTATGGGCTTAGTTGGCAGCTTAGAGTTACTTATTCCGATGGAAGGTTTAATCGATGTCGAAGCAGAAGTGCAACGTTTAAGAAAAGAAATTTTAAAGATAGAAAAAGAAATTGAGCGATCCAAATCAAAACTGAACAATATAGCTTTTATACAAAACGCTCCGCCAGAAATTATTCTTCAAGAACGACAACGTTTAGACGCTTTTACTGCGAGTGAAACTAAATTACAAAACCAATTACATTCGCTTTTAAATTAGCATAATTTAAGCTTTGCTTTGATTTTTACAATAATTATGTTCTTGAAAAATTTGTCTGTTTACTTCTGTACATTTCACGGAAAAAAAAGTACTTGATAAAATTATCTTACTATTATCTACTTCCAAACTATTATCTACTTCCATAGCCTCCCCGAAATAGGACCTAAATTCATTGTCATATTCTTCTATTAGTTCTGGTGGAACTAAACTTTGAGTATTATCAAGTTTCCCTTGATTTGTAGTATGCGAATAAATCTTAGGATTTTCAGGCGGATCTTTTTCAATTAAAGAAGCTAAAACAATATCTTTTATGCCTGGCATACAGTCATCTCACTTAGTATTTGTTAAAATCTTTTGAATTGTAACTAAATTTAAACTGCTTTTTATTAAGGTTTTATTAAAGGCTAGCCATTTTCGGTAACAACACGTAACATACCTTCATCAAATTAATTTTATAATTATGCGCCAAATCATTTTAGATACTGAAACCACCGGTAGAGACGTCAATGACGGACACCGGATCATCGAAATAGGTTGCTTAGAGTTGATCAATCGCCGGCTTACTAAGCAACATTTCCATTGCTTTTTAAATCCAGGTCGAGATAGTGAAGCTGGAGCATTTGCTGTGCATGGCTTGAGCACTGAATTTCTTATGGATAAACCCGATTTTAAAACCATAGCAGATAGGTTATTGGAATTTATTCAAGGCTCACAGCTCATTATCCATAATGCACCCTTTGATCTAGGTTTCTTGGATAATGAATTAAAATTATCCAAAAAAAAATATAAAAAAATTACCGATTATTGCCAAGTTTTAGACACACTTCCCTTAGCACGTCAATTACATCCCGGTCAGCGTAATAGTTTAGATGCACTTTGTAAACGTTATGCTATTGATAACTCTAAACGTGAAAAGCATGGTGCTTTATTGGATGCAGAATTGTTAGCTCGAGTTTATCTTGCGATGACCGGTGGCCAAACTCAGTTATTTGATGAAGAACAGATAGCTTACACTATGCAAATAACTAAACCTAAAAAAATAATCAAAGAAACTATAATATTACCTATCATCTATGCCGATAGTGAAGAATTAAACGCTCATCAAAATCGTTTAACTAACATTAAAAAACTTTCAGGTCATTGTAAGTGGCCTATTAATGCAAAGGAAACTAATTAAATGCGTTTTAAATTTCTGCATAAATTTATTCAGCTAGAAGCTTCCGGAGGTATTTCATTAGGTATTGCTGCATTTTTTGCTTTAATTCTCGCTAATTCCAGCTGGCAAACTTATTACCAAACATTTTTAAACCTCAATATCAGCATAGGGCCCACCATTCATTTTTCTTTTTTACATTTCATTAATGATGGATTGATGACAATTTTCTTTTTTTTAGTCAGTCTCGAAATTAAACGAGAATTAGTTCAGGGCGAGCTTAATACAGTAACCAAAGCATTGCTACCCACTCTAGCAGCAATAGGCGGAATGATCGTTCCCGCTTTATTTTATTTAGCCATCAATCATCAGCACCCTCAACTTATCTCGGGTTGGGCGATACCTATGGCAACGGATATTGCCTTTTCTTTAGGAGTACTTTCATTACTTGGCAAACATATTCCTGTTGCTTTAAAAATTTTCTTAATGGCATTAGCTATCATTGATGACTTGGGCGCAATTATCGTCATCGCTATTTTTTATACTCAACAAATAGGCTGGCTTTATTTATTTTTGGCTTTACTGGCCTTTGTGGGCTTGTTAAGCTTAAACTATTTTAAAGTTCAACAATTCCTTCCATATTGCTTATTGGGTATTGCTTTATGGTTATTAATCCTCAACTCTGGTATTCATGCAACCATCGCGGGTGTATTATTCGGATTCACCATTCCACTGACCAGTACTAACAAAAATTTTAATTCTTTACTACACCATTTAATTCGTAAGTTACACCCCTGGATTGCCTATGCTATTTTACCACTTTTTGCATTTGCCAATGCCGGCCTATCTTTTTCAAATGTAAGTTTAGCAACCTTTATTCACCCACTACCCTTAGGAATAATTCTGGGATTATTTTTGGGTAAACAATTAGGAATTTTTGGAGCAAGTTGGTTAGCAGTAAAAACTAAGCTAGCAAAATTACCTTATCAAGTTAACTGGTGGCATATATATGGAATCGCTTTAATTTGTGGAATTGGTTTTACGATGAGTTTATTTATTGCCAGCCTTGCATTCGGAGATAATGAATTAACTGCGTTAGTCCGCTTAGGTGTTTTTACAGGTTCAATTCTATCCGGAATTGCAGGCTATAGTATTTTATTTTTGTATCAACGGAAAAATTGCGTCAATCCTGCCATTCATTAAAGACCATTTTTGCTTGTGAACAAAAATGGTCTGGTTTTTATGGCTTAAAATCTGAAGTTCTTTCCTTATCATGAAACTCATTAGCTGCATCGTCAGGAATAGGTTTAAGGTTATTTGGGTTATTTGCAAAAAACCGTTGGGTATTTTCCGCAAGCATGTCAACTTTCTCGCTCAGGACCCTTGTTACTTCTATATTTTGAGTTTGACCATTAACGAGGGCATTAATATCCACTTCATTCCTATTACTATCTCTTACATCATGTAAGAACGATTCAGCTTGTCGCATATTTGCTTCAATAGGATTAAGTCGTAAATTAAAATAAAACTTAGTCAATGCAATGATTGCAAGGCCCGCTAATAAAACCGGAATAATAGGTAAAATTATAGGGGATACTACAAAAAGTGGAGCTATAAAAAACCCAGCACCTATCAATGCCAAAGCAGTAATCAAAAGCATCTCGATATGCTTGGCTTTGTATTTTTCTTTTTGATAGACTCCCCTAAGGTGTTGAGTATTCAATTTTTCATTTTCACAAAACTGTTCAAAAAAAACCGTTTGTTCTGCTGGAGATGGAAGTGCATTTAGATTTATAAATCCTTCTCCATCAACTATTCCTACTAGTCCTTCTGCTGCTTTTATTTGCAATAAAGTTTTATTTGCATCACAAACATCTACTTCTCTTATATGATTTAATCGCATAGTAACCTCAATCCATTAGGAAAATTTAATAATTTGCTAATAAAAAAGCAAAATATTCCATTACTTATTTAATTAATTTATTTATTAAGAAAATAAAATTTTAAATTTTTTAAAAATAATTTCCTCCTTGTCATAGATATTCCTACATATAATATTATATTAATATAATTTTTAAATCAATTACCAAGATTAACAAAAAAATTAAAAATATTATTTTTACAAATTATAAATTTAAGTTTATTATTCCGAACAAAATTTATCAGGCGGGCTTGTTATTATATATTATTAACTCGCTAGTTAAGAATTATTTCATAATTAAAAGAAAAAATTAAATGGAAAAAAATTGTCAACATAAATCAGAGCTCGAGCTTAAACAACAGGACAAACAGGGCAACTATTATTATCATCATCCTTCACCAACTTACCCAGAAAAACTCACTGAATTGGACAAGTTAGCCTATGTGGCTTCTATTTTTAATTCAAAAAAAGAAACTGGTTTTAACCATGCTGCTGAAGTAAGTCCATTTCGACCGATAGGACTTAGAAAAAAATAAATATAAATTATATATTCTAATGATGGAAATCGGGGCTTAACTCATGAATAGCATCAACCAATATTTTTACATTTTCTGGATTTGTATATTGCGAAATTCCATGACCTAGATTGAAAATATGACCTGATCCAGTGCCATAAGCTTGAAGAATGTTTTGTACTTCCCGTCGAATTGTCTGTGGATCAGCGAATAAAATTGCTGGATCCATGTTACCTTGTAAGGCTACTTTGTTGTTGAGTCTTTGACGAGCCAAACCTATATCAATAGTCCAGTCTAAACCTATTGCATCACAACCTGAGCTTGCTATTTTTTCTAACCATAAATTCCCACCCTTGGTAAATAGAATCGTAGGTATTTTCTCTGATGCAAGCTCATTCTTTAAATTTTCAACAATTTTGGTCATGTAAGCTAAGGAAAACTGTTGATAAGCCGCAGTTGTCAATAATCCTCCCCATGTATCAAAAATCATGATGACTTGAGCGCCAGCAGCAATTTGCGCATTGAGATACAAAATAGTCGCTATAGCTAATTTATCTAATAAACAATGTAATGCTTGGGGTTCTTGATACAAAAGTGTTTTAACCTTCCTAAACTCTCGGTTAGCTTCTCCTTCAAGCATATAGCAAGCGAGTGTCCATGGACTTCCAGCAAATCCAATCAAAGGAACTTTGTTTTTTAATTCGCGACGAGTAATTGAAATTGCATTCATTACATAACTTAAATCAACTTCCGGATCAGGAATGGGTAAGGCCTTGATCTCTGTTAAAGTTTTTAGAGGTTTATGGAATTTAGGCCCTTCTCCTTCAACAAAATAAAGACCTAAGCCCATAGCATCGGGAATAGTTAAGATATCAGAAAAAATTATGGCTGCATCCAAATCAAATCGTTGGAGCGGTTGTAAAGTTACTTCACAAGCAAATTCAGGTGTTTTGCATAAGCTTAAAAAATTACCCGCCTTCTTACGCGTTGCACAATATTCAGGTAAATAACGTCCAGCTTGACGCATAATCCATACCGGTGTGCGATCGACAGACTGCCTTAAGAGTGCGCGTATAAAACGATGAGAAGATTCTTTCATAAACATTAAAATTTCTTTATTAAAATTATCAATCTATGTAATTGAACTAATAAGCGATCAGCACTAAAAATAAACAAGTCCATAGCAAATTGATCAGACCGATTAAGCTCTAAAGATTTGAACTGAATTTTTATTTCCTTTTTCCAATTTTCAGAGCTTTCTAAACTTTCAACGACATGCTCTGGATTTTTTCGCTTCAGATTTTCAATAATATTTTGAAATAAATCCTGAGTTATTTGGTAAATTTTTTGTATTTCGACATGTTGATTAAAGATCAAAATAGTTGAATCGGAAAAATTATTTAATGCATTCCTCATTAAAGTAATACAACGAAGCATTTCTCTCTCAATATCTAAAATACTTTTAAAATTCTCACCTAATCTAGATCGTCCAAATGATTCACTCATCACTTCTTTGAATAATTTTTTTTGAATCCCTATGTTATTCAGAATTTTATTTTCCAAACTATTTTGAAGTTTAGGAATAGTTTCATCATTAGTGAATGCAAATTCTTCTAATTTTTTGGCAAGATCTTTTAGATTCTGTAATGAATCTATTAATATAGAACGTAATTGCGTATGTGAATGTAACGGCCATATAAAACGTGAAACTAATAATGCAATAATAATACCTAAATTGATTTCTAGAAAACGACTCATCACTGTATAAAAATTAGGATTCGGAGAAATAACAATGATGATAAGTGTGACAGCTCCTAAAGGGCCTGCTTCACTCCAAGTACTAGGACTATCAGCAATGTAACTGAAAACTGCTGTGGCGACACAGAGAATGAATATAGTTAATGCAACATTGGGATAAACCAACCAAAGAGTCAAACTAGCAACGCCTGCCCCTATTACCGTCCCTAAAAAGCGCATATATGATTTTTGTAGAATCGCGCCCACGCGAGATTGTGCACACATAACGACTAAAATAGTAATAACTACCCATCTTCCTTGAAGAGGTAGCTTAAATACATAAGAAATTAACAATCCAAATAATAGTGCGATAGCCGTTTTTAAACTATGGACAAGTCGATCACTGTCTAATTTGCTAAGCTGATGTCGCCATTGAGTAAGTTGCATAGGTTGCTCGTTAATAAAATGGTTTTACAGATAAAGCCACAATTTAATAGTTTAAAATAGTTGGTGTTAAAAATATCAAAAGTTCACTGCGCCGACTATTTGATGTCGTTAAACGAAATAAACGACCTATAATGGGTAAAGTACCTAACCAGGGAACCCGTTGTTCTAGTTTACTCTGAGAATACTCATAGATTCCACCTAACACAACCGTTTCATTATTTTTGACAGTTACTTGGGTTTTTATCCCGCGCGCTTTAATTGTCGGGGCATCTATAGCTATAAAGGTACTGGGTTGGTCTTGATTTACCTTTAAATCCAATTCGATACGTTCATCTGGCATAATTCTAGGTGTTACTTTCAATGAAAGCACTGCTTTTTTAAAGATCACATTCGTTCCACCACTTGAGGCTTTTTCTTGATAGGGTATTTCAGCGCCTGCTTCTATGAATGCAGTTTGCTGATCTGCGGTAATCAAATGCGGAGTCGATATTACTTGCGCTGCACCTTCATTTTCTAAAGCAGACAATTCCAAATCTAAAAAAGAATTCTGGCCTAATCGCATTAAACGCAACCCCATAGATGCAACACCACTGCTAGCATTACCTGTGATGGGTAAATCCATACTTAGGTGCTGCAATAAATCAGTATTAGAATTTTTGGCTTTAGTTCTAATTTGCGATTTTAAAAGTTTATTAGCTGTTTGTGTTGAACCAAATTGTGCCCCTAACTCCTTTTCCATATTTTGATCAATGCTTACAATTCGTGCTTCAATCAAAATTTGGCCGATCGGTTTATCTAATTCTCTAATAGATGCAGAGATTTGATTTATTTGCTGAACAGAGTCTCTAATCCATAAACTATTTGTAAGATTATCTACACTCACACTACCTCGTGTCGATAAAGGAGAATTGGCTTTATCTTTTAATAACTTACTAATATCTGAAGCTTTTCTATAACGAATTTGCAAAACTTTAAAGATTAAGGGAAATAAATCTCTTTTTTTCTGTTGAATAGCTAATTTAATTGTATCCTGTTTCAATAAGTGTTCAGGAGTGGTTATAAACCAACCATTAAGAATAGCACGTTTAGCAAGACCTTGAGTTTGCAAAATGGTATCTAAAGCTTGATCCCAATCAATATCATGCAAATAAATACTTACTACCCCTTGAAGTTTATCATCAATAATTAAATTTTTGTTATTTAATTCAGACAAATATTGTAATGCTGAGCGAATTTTTATATTATTGAAGTTTAATGATATGTTTTTATCCGACTGCTTATTAAAAATATTTTCATTAGCGAATACTTTATTACTTAATAATAATAATATTAAAAAAAAGAGGACCAGCAATAAATTAGGAGAAATTTTTATCATAGGTTAATTTTTTAAATTTATTTGATAGACTTATTATTTCTTTTGATAGATTATTTTTTATAATAATTTTGTCAGGATAAATACCTACTACTTCCCCCTGTTCTATACCCAAATAATCTCCAAATGATATTTTGCAAATTTTTTTATTTGGCAACCCAATAAACCCAAAATATTTATTGTTATTGTCCGACATGAAGCCTAACATTTTCATTTTTTTTAATGAATACTCATTAACAATTTCCTCATCAAATAGTAATTTATTGCTTTTTCTACCTTTTATAACTTTGGAAAAATCTAAGAACCTGTCTTTATGGTTTAAATAAATAGGAAAATAGGTTATAAAGATGCACGTGGAAATTAGTGGTAAAAAGAAAAATGGCTTATCCAAGTGACATAACAAACAAGC
>JBDLTN010000056.1:0-10000 GCA_039805785.1 Pseudomonadota bacterium
TTACTTTTTTTTCAGCAATGTGCATCCAATATTTTTTCCAAGGACCAAAGCCAACGCTTAGTCAACTTTGGCTATTGGTGTTGCTGACTAGTTTCGCGTCAGTAGCGGGAGATTTATTTGAAAGTCAGTTAAAACGATTGCGAGGATTAAAAGATAGTGGCCAACTCTTACCTGGGCATGGTGGAGTTTTAGATCGGCTAGATAGTTTATTAGCGGCGGCCCCTGTGTTTACAGGATCTTTACTACTATTAGGCTTAGTAACATGAAATCGTTAACTATTTTAGGTGCAACCGGTTCTATAGGCGTTAATACCTTAGATGTTATCAGTAAACATCCAACACATTTCCAGGTAATTGCCTTAACGGCCCATTACAACATCGATTTACTTTTTCAACAATGTCTAAGATTTAAGCCTACTTATGCTGTTGTTAGTAGTGAAAATCTTAGTGAGAATCTTCAGCAACGTTTGTGTGCCGAAGCGTCCAAAACCAAGGTATTATTCGGAAGGGATGCCTTAAGTTTTGTTGCAAGCCTCGACGAGGTAGATACTGTAATGGCAGCTATAGTTGGCGCAGCAGGGTTATTACCCACCTTAGCGGCGGTAAAAGCCAAGAAACAAGTACTACTCGCGAATAAAGAAGCATTAGTCATGGCAGGTCCTTTATTCATAGAAGCAGCACAGCGGGCACAAACGACCTTAATACCTGTAGATAGTGAACATAATGCTATTTTTCAGTGTTTACAGGGACAAGTTGCGCCGGGTACTGTCTGTAAAAATCTCGAAAAAATTATTTTAACAGCGTCGGGTGGCGCTGTACGTCATAAACCCTTGGAGCAATTACCAGACACGACACCGACACAGGCCTGTCAACATCCCAATTGGCGTATGGGACGCAAGATTAGTGTTGATTCGGCGACCCTCATGAATAAGGGTTTTGAAGTCATAGAAGCCTATTTTTTGTTTGGCTTAGCATTGAATCAAATCGAAGTGGTGTTACATCCACAAAGTATTGTCCATTCTTTCGTAGAATATTCAGATGGATCTGTTTTAGCGCAATTAGGGAGTCCTGATATGCGTATCCCTATTTCCTATGCCTTGGCTTTTCCTGAGCGCATTGATAATTCTGCTGCGCGTTTAAATTTGTTAAAAGTTGCACGCTTGGATTTTTTAAAGATTGATGAAAAACGTTACCCTTGTTTAAATTTAGCTTATCAAGCATTGCGGATTGGTGGAACAGCAACAACGATACTGAATGCTGCAAATGAAATTGCAGTACAAGCGTTTTTAGATGGTAAAATTTATTTTACTGATATTGCCAAACTTAATCAGGATGTACTGGAAAAAATTCATTCACGACCTGTTTCTAATCTCGCTATCATCTTGGAGGATGATAATTTGGCTCGTGAGATTGCTAAAGAGATGATTTTAAAGCATTATAGCGCGAGAGAAATCAAAAGAGTACGAAGGGAATCCATCATCCATTAGAAAGAGTAAGGTCTTTTTAGCTAAAAAATAATGACTATGTTACGACTTTTATTGAGAATTTTTTTAGTAGGATCGTTATCGATCTGCTTTTTTCTAGTATTGCCCGCGCAAGCTTTTACCGTTAAACGGATCGAGGTTGAAGGTCTGCAAGGTATCAATCGGGATACTGTACTCAGTTATTTACCCATTAGAACCGGTCAGTCTTTTCAGTCTTATCAATCGAGCGCGGTTATCGATGCATTGTATGCAACCGGTTTTTTTAGCGATGTCACTCTAGAAGAGCAAGCCAATACGCTCATTATAAAGGTCGTTGAAAGGCCAACTATTAGTGAAGTTGATATTAGCGGTAATAAAGAAATTCCTAAGGATAAGCTAAAACAAATTGTAAAAAAGATTGGTTTGGTTCGTGGTCAGTTATTTGATAAGGCCACTTTAGATCGCTTTGTTGCACAGTTGCGTATGCAATACGACAATATGGGTAAATATTCGGCGCGCGTCACACCGATAGTTACGCCGTTGCCGAATAATCGAGTATCGGTGCGAATTCTTATTTCAGAAGGTCTTACGGTAGAAATTGCTGATATTTCTATCGTCGGTAATCATGTTTTTAGTGAACGAAAATTGCGTGGTGCTTTACCCATGGGTACCCATCATTTTTGGTCGTTCTTTACTAATAGTGATCAGTATAGTCAAGATCGATTATCGGCCAGCTTAGATGCCTTGCAATCTTATTATATGGATCGTGGTTATCTTAAATTTAAAGTAGATTCTACGCAGGCCAGCTTAACTCCTGATAGAAAACATGTTTATCTTATCATTCATGTTACCGAAGGGCCGATCTACAAACTCAGTGGCTATCAACTTACCGGTAATGTTATTGTTTCACAAACTAAATTACAGAAACTTTTAGTCCCTTTACAATGTGGTCAAGTATTTTCGCGTGCAAAAGTGGTTGCGGCCGAACAGGGTATTAAAAAGGCATTAGGTGATTTTGGTTATATCTTGGCGACCGTTAATACAGCACCACAAATAGATGACGAAAATAGAACGGTATTTTTAACCTTCTATGTCGACCCAGGTAATCGGGTGTATGTACGTCATATCAATATTTCCGGCAATCTAAAAACCCAAGATTTGGTGTTTCGGCGTTTATTGCGTCAACAAGAGGCCAGTGTAGTTTCTGAAACGGATATGAAGACCTCGATAAGGCAGCTTAATCTCAGCGGTTTCCTTGAAGGAGAACCACGGATAGCGCCAATTCCAATTGCGGGTTATACCGATCAGGTTGATCTCGATGTTAATCTCACTGAAGCACATGCTGCACAAGCTTTATTTAGCTTAGGTTATGGTACTAACGGTCCTGTGGTCGGCGCATCCTTGAATCAAAACAATGTTTTTGGAACGGGTAATCAATTAGGTTTAAACTTTAATAATACGCGTGCGGCAATGGTTTACAGTATTAGTTATAATAATCCTTATTACACATTGGATGGCATACAGCGCGGCTTCGATGTGTTTTATCAGCGTTCAACACCGGGCGATCTGAATACCACGACCTATAATACCAATACTTATGGTGCTGATCTCCATTATAGTATTCCGTTTGATGAGCGTGGCGATAGCTTGCAGATCTCTGGAGGTTTACAAAAATTACAACTTAACTTGCCGCCGACTGTTCAACAATCACTCGAAGTGCAAAATTTTGTTAGGCAACATGGTGTACAATTTAATCAATTTTTATTCACATTAGGTTGGACACGAAATAGTCTGGATCGCTTGATATTTCCTAGCAGTGGGATCTACCAAAATGCCAATGTCCAACTGGCATTACCCGTAGGCGGTCAACCTTTATACTATTATAAAGGTGCTTACTCAGGAGTTGACTATTTAGCTTTTAAGCATAATTTTATTCTGCAAAGTCGTCTAAGCTTAGGTTATGGTAATGGCTTTGCTTCAACCACTGGCTTGCCGTTTTTTGCGAATTATTATGCAGGGGGTATCGGCACCGATGGTCAGGTTAGGGGTTATGAAATTAGTTCTTTAGGACCAAGAGATACCAATGGCTATCCGCTAGGGGGTAATGTGATGACCGTAGGTAGCTTAGCTTTAATTGTTCCAAATCCAATATCTGATAAATTAAGGACCAGTATTTTTATTGATGCGGGTAATACCTACTCTACTTTAGGGATTACTCGAGTGAATCCTCCACCCCCGATAGTTAGGGGAGGTAGCGGATCAGGACCGTTACGTTATTCCACTGGAATAGATGTAGATTGGCGAGTTCCGGTTTTTAATGTAACATTGAGCTTTAGTATAGCTAAGGCAATGAATCCTCAACCTGGCGATCAAACCCAAGTCTTCCAATTTAATATTGGAACAGGTTTTTAATTTTAGCTTATTTAAGGAGCTGATAATGAACAAAGTTTGCTTACTATCTGTCATGACATTAATGGCGGGTCTGCTGGCCTTGCCGGTTCACGCCGACGAACTAAAATTAGCGGTTGTGGATATGCAAGCGATATTAGAAAAGGCTCCACAGATTTCCAAAATCAATGCTGCCTTAACCCGCCAATTTAAAGGTCGACAAGATAACATTGTTAAAGCTCAAGAAAAATTAAAGGCAGATGCGGATAATTTGCAAAAGAATGCAGCCGTCATGGAAGCTCGCAAACGTAGTGATTTAGAAAATCAACTGATGATTGATCGTAATAATGTGAACACAATGATAACTGCATTTCAAAGAGACTTATCTAAACAACAAAGTGACTCCTTGCAAAGCTTTAGTAAGCAATTAGGCGGCGTGGTAAGTAAAGTGGCTACGCAATCAGGTTATGATTTAGTCATTCAAAAGGGTAGCACCTTGTATGCTAAAAACGATCTTGATATTACTCAACAAATTTTAGATGCGTTAAAAAGGGCTTAATCCCTTTTACTTCTAAATTGTTTGTCTGCGTTTTCGCAAGCTTCGCAAACCACCTGTATGCAGATATAGTTTGGTTTGTATCACGTTGCCGGTTGATATGATTTGGATCTACATCTTCCTTCATATTGACGAAAAATTTTTACAGACAGACTGAAACAAAAACTAGAGTTAGCCATGCAGCGTCGACATTCACTACAAGAAATTGCTCATTTAATTGATGCTGATCTGAAAGGCGATTCGGCTTGCTCGATTCATGGCATCATGACGCTACAAAATGCACAGCAAGGACAAATTTCTTTTTTAGATAATAAACGCTATCTAAAATACCTTGCTCTTACCCAAGCGTCCGCCGTTATTCTTCGTGCCGATTTTTTAAAACATGCTCCGAGTAACGCCCTAATCGTGGCTGATCCTTATCTTGCTTTTGCTAAGGTCGCTAAGTTATTTGAGCAAGCTCCAGAATATAGTCCTGGGATACATGCTAGCGCAATTATCGGTGAAAATTGCCAAATTCATCCGAGTGTCAGTATTGCTCCTAATGTAGTCATCGGAGCGAATACGCGTTTAGAGGCGGGTGTTGTGATAGGTGCGGCTTGTGTCATTGGTAATAATGTCATTATTGGTGCTAATACCCGTTTAACATCACAGGTTAGCGTGTGTGCGGATACACAAATAGGTGAACGGGTGCTCATCCACAATGGGTCGGTTATTGGTAGCGATGGTTTTGGTTTAGCTAAAGAAAACAATAAATGGATTAAGATTCCTCAATTAGGGAAAGTCCAAATCGGTAACGATGTTGAAATTGGAGCGAATGTCAGTATTGATCGTGGTGCGTTGGATGATACGATCATTGGTGATGGTGTAAAGTTAGATAATCAAATACAGATAGGTCATAACGTTAGAATAGGTGAAAATACCGCGATTGCCGGTTGTACAGGGATTGCTGGAAGTACACATATTGGTAAAAATTGTATGATTGGTGGTGGAGTCTGTATCAACGGACATATAGAAATTGTGGATAATGTTTATATTACTGGAATGTCGAGTGTCGTGCATTCGATTCGTAATCCTGGTATTTATTCTTCTACGCATTCGATTCAACCACAACGCGAATGGCAAAAAAATAGCATCCGGTTTCGGCAATTGGATCAATTGGCTAAAAGATTACGAAAAACCGAGGCATTAATTAATAATAAATCGGTTAATAACGATTAAACAAGATTAAAAAACAGAAAAAATATACTCATAAGCGTCGGATTTTTTAATTCAAATGCAAAGAGTATAATAAATTTAGGTAAGAATTATGAGTGATGTAATGGATATCCAAGAAATATTAAGCTATTTACCTCAACGCTACCCTATCTTAATGATCGATAAAGTCATTTCTATAGTGCCTGGCGAATCAATAGTGGCTTTAAAAAATGTAACCGTTAACGAGCCTTGTTTTTTAGGCCATTTTCCAGGTAATCCTATTATGCCGGGTGTGCTTATTTTAGAAGCAATGGCACAAGCGACGGGTATACTCGCTTTACATGCGAATCTGGATCGTAAAGACGATTTTTTATATCTGTTTGCGGGCATTGAAGATGCACGTTTTAAAAGGCCCGTGGTGCCTGGTGATCAATTATTAATAGAGGCAAAAGTTCTCAAAGTGAAGGGACATGTTTGGATATGTAAAGTTATCGCTAAAGTAGGCGAGGAAGTGGCTTGTACAGCAACGCTTAAGGGTGCTGGGAGAAAGCTAAAATGATAGACGCGTTGGCTATTGTTGATCCCGCTGCTAAGCTGAGCTCGGATGTAAGCATCGGACCTTGGAGTATTATTGGACCTGAGGTAGAGATAGGTCCTGGTACTGTCATTGGATCCCATGTGGTAATAAAAGGCCCCACGCGTTTGGGTGCGTATAACAAGATCTATTCTTTTTCTTCCATTGGTGATGATCCGCAAGATAAAAAATATCAAGGTGAAAAAACCCATTTGGAAATCGGTGATCATAATGTCATTCGCGAATATTGCACGATTAATCGCGGAACTACCCAAGATAAAAGTTTAACCAAGATTGGTCATTATAATCTTTTTATGGTTGGCTCTCATATTGCGCACGATTGTATCATTGGTGATCATGCTATTTTTGTTAATAATGTCGCTTTAGCTGGACACGTTACTATCGGAAATTATGCCATCTTAGGTGCTTATAGTGCAGTGCATCAATTTTGTCATATTGGTGATCATAGTTTTATTGCTGCCTCCAGTATGGTACGCCAAAATGTTTTACCTTATATTTTAGTAGAAGGTGGACATGAAGCACGCGCTTGTGGTCTTAACAAAGAAGGCCTAAGAAGAAGTGGATTTTCTGAGGAAGCGATAAGCGACTTACGTTGTGCTTATAAATTAATTTTCCGAAAAAACTTAACCGTTGAGCAAGCTTTAGAGGAATTAAAGTCTTTAGAAATCAATTCTCCCCATGTAAAACTCATGGCAACTGCACTTAAAAATTCCGAACGTGGTATCATTCGCTAGACTTCCGATTCGGATTGGCATTGTCGTCGGCGAAGCTTCGGGCGATTTGCTGGCTGCGGACATGTGCAAGGAATTTAAACGCAGACAGATTCCGTTTAGTATGGTTGGGGTTGCTGGCCCAGAACTTCTACAACAAGGTGTGCAGTCTTTATTTCCCATGGAACGCTTATCGGTGATGGGCTTAGGTGAAATTCTCAAGCAATTGCCACAACTCCTGCGTAGTCGTCGAGAAGTCTTCGAATATTTTATTGCGCATCCTCCCGATGTGTTTATTGGTGTTGATGCTCCCGAATTTAATCTAGATTTAGAAAAAAATTTAAAAAGATATGGTATACGCACGCTACATTATGTAAGTCCTAGCGTTTGGGCTTGGCGTCGTTGGCGATTAAAAAAAATTGCAAAAGCCGTCGACTTAATGTTATGTCTTTTTCCCTTTGAAAAAAGCTTTTATGATGAACATGACATCCCCGTGCAATTTGTTGGCCACCCTAGTGCCGACGAAATTCCTTTAACTACCGATAGTTTAGCCGCGCGTAATGCACTTGGCTTGCCCGAAGCTGCCTCTATTATTGCCATACTCCCAGGTAGTCGACATAATGAAATCAATTACTTAGGAGAAGTATTTCTTAAGACCGCAGCGCGTTGCTATCAACAAAATTCAGAACTAATTTTTGTTGTTGCTATGGTTAATGAAGAAAGAGAACGCCAATTTCTTGAACTTGCTAAGCAAATTACACCGGATCTGCCTTTGCAACTTGTTCGCGGTCGATCGAGACAAGTCATGGCGGCAGCCAATGTGGTTTTGTTAGCTTCAGGTACAGCAACCTTAGAAGCGATGCTCTTAAAAAAACCGATGGTTGTTGCTTATAAAATGAGTAAATTCTCTTACTGGATGGCAAAACTTTTAATTAAAGTTGATTATATTGCTTTGCCTAATTTATTAGCAAAGCAATTTTTGGTTCCGGAATTTATTCAAGAAAAAGCAACGGTTGAGAATTTATCGCAAGCATTATTTTATTATTTGAACAATCCAGATTTTGTGAGTAAACTAAAAAAAGAATTTTTAGTACTTCATCAACAACTTCGTTGTCATGCCAGTAAGCAAGCCGTGGATGCAGTATTAAAACTTTTAAGTTTACACGTTTAATAAAAAAATATTTTTTAGATGTGCTTTAATTTTTTATTCCATAGGCGGCTGTCAACATGGAAAAGCGATATGCATATTCACTGCAATTGAATTTTTGGCAAGCTGCCGTGAGAAATGAGCAAGCTGAGTGTATTTTTAAATACATAAGGATTGCGAATTGAGTGACGACACAGACAAAAGCTCAAATGCGAAACGTATAGCCGGCGTTGATGAAGCAGGACGCGGCCCTCTGGCGGGTCCCGTATTTGCGGCAGCGGTGATTTTAGATACCAGCAACTCAATTGTAGGTTTAGCCGATTCTAAACAATTAACCGCAAAAAAACGTGAGTATCTTGCAAAAAAAATTCAAGAAAAAGC
The DNA here is from genome assembly GCA_039805785.1 of Pseudomonadota bacterium. GTDB lineage: Bacteria > Pseudomonadota > Gammaproteobacteria > Diplorickettsiales > Diplorickettsiaceae > Aquirickettsiella. The sequence continues at coordinate 8,434 of JBDLTN010000056.1, forward strand.
CAAGGCATGGGCGATAGGTCGTGCAGAAGTGGAAGAGATCGATCGCTTAAATATCTTTCAAGCAAGCTTGCTGGCTATGCAGCGTGCAGTGTGTGCATTAGCGATAATACCGAGTTTAGTTTTAGTGGATGGAAAACATAGTCCTAAATTAGATTATGCAACTAAGGCTATCATTAGAGGCGATGAGAAGGTTTCCGTAATCAGTGCTGCTTCGATCTTGGCTAAGGTACATCGTGACGCCAGTATGGTTTTGTTAGACATAGAATATCCAGGTTATGGTTTAGCGCAACATAAAGGCTATACCACGCGACAACATTTACAGGCCTTAAAGAAATTAGGGCCTAGTCCTATTCATCGTCGTTCATTTGCTCCTGTGATTCAGTGTCAGATGAAATTCGATACGTTAGTTATCCAGAAATGATAGGCTGGTTGTTGAGGTCACTCTCGTCCGTTTGTTGATTAGTTTTATTTAAGTTAAAAAGACCGCACCCGTTGCGTGCAAGATTTGGTGGCGTTTGAGGTATATCATTCCAATTTGAGCGTAATGGCGTTCTTACATTGGGATTTTTTTTAATTTTCTCTAAAAACTCTATTACTTCTATTACAAAATTTAAGAACAAACTAATTTTTACCGGATTCAAAAAAGGATCCAGCGCGTTTAAAGAAACTATTAGAATGTATATTATTAAATTTTTAAAGTTATTTTGATTTTCCGTTGGCTTGCATGCAAGGAGTTTTGTCGATGTTCTTCTTGAATAAAAGAGCAAGCATCATAAAAGATCTCCTCAGATTGATTTTCTTCTTGAGTAGAAGAGCAAGGATAATAAGATATGTCGTTAGATTGATTTTTTTTATCTTCAGGTTTAAAGGAATTTAAGTATGTGTTGAATTCATTATTGAATGATGCCTTGTCTTCTTTAAATGATGCTTGCAAGGTTTCTGAATCTGTTTGGTAATAATTTTTTAAAAATGTAGCAGTAGAAAAATCGATTTCTGCTACGGCACTCTCGTTTAAATAATCGATTAAACCTACAGAAATTGTTTTTATTTTATTATTTTCATGCTGACAATGGCTTAAAAACCTTTCCACATCAGTTAGCAGTACAGTGAATTGTAATTTAGCCATTGACCCCAATGTCTTTAAAAGATTGAAATGTCGAATCTTTTGAAATGGACTAGCATCAGCTGCAACATCAGCGAGATGGCTTAATTCAATGAATTCTTTTAAATGTTGGATTATTAATTCAAGTGCTTTGAATTCTTCGAAATGCTGATGGTCTAAATTGAGTTGGCTAGCTAAATCAGCAACGTTATCTTTGTATAGCGGGTTAATGAGTAAAAGGTTTATATCAATTTGGCTTATCGGGCTAGATTTAGCTAATTGTGTCAATGCACTCAGTTTAGTTTCTTCCTTGATCTTGTCGTCAATTCTTTTAAATAGATCGGCGGATTGATTTCTTTCAGTATTTTGAAAGTTATCGTCTGTGAGCTCAGATAAAACTTTTTCTAAACTTTTGTAAGCTTGCTGTAGGTAAATAGTATCTTTAGGCATGGTAACCTCGTTGAT
>JBDLTN010000057.1:0-9911 GCA_039805785.1 Pseudomonadota bacterium
CTTCTTACCAGGCAGAATATAAGGGATATGGGATTGGTTTATTTTTAGTCAAAAAGGCGGTCGAACTTTTAGAGGGAGAAATAAAGGTCTCAAGTAAAGAAGGAAAAGGCAGCTGTTTTACTCTAACCTTTAACTTTCCTTTGGCCGAAGAAAAACTTGAAGTAATGTCTGAAAAATCTCAGTCATTAGCAAAACCTAATATCGATAAACAATCGCAAAAGGTATTGGTTGCTGAAGATAATACCTTAGCTTTACATGTGGCCAAAAAATTACTTGTTAACCTAGGTTATGAGGTAACAACTGTCACAAATGGTAAAGCAGCATTGAAGACCTTGAAAACTCAAGTTTTCCATTGGGCAGTATTAGATATTGGTTTGCCTGATCTGGATGGAACTGAAATCGTACGACGCTATCGTCAATGGGAACAAAAAAATAAGAAATCACATCTGCCCATTTTTTCCTTAACGGCTCACATGGAAAAGAATATTATAGACAAATGTAAAGAGGTTGGGTTTGATTTTGTGCTTAATAAACCATTTACTGAAAAAGATATCCGCATTATTCAAAACTCTCTAGATAAGTAAGCCATTTATTAATATATAATTTTTTAATTTGTATTATCAATTTTTTTTATGGTTAAAAATAATATAAGACCTTTTAATATCCTCGAAAAACTACATGGGCAAGAGAAGCAACTTAAAAGAGAGTTAGCGAAAACCTTTTTAAAATATATAGATAGCTTATCGCCTAATAAACGAATAGAGCAAATGGAATTACTACTTTATGACGCTCAGCATAGAAATTTACCTACGCTTGATCGTCGGTTAACGCCACAAGAAAGAAAATGTCTTTATTTAGCCAGTAAAGGCAAAGAAATAAAAGAAACAGCTCGTATATTAGGTTTATCACAGCGCACTATTAAATTTCATCGAGCGAATATTACCAAAAAGCTAGAAGTTCCTAATTTGATGGCGGCTGTGGCAATTTCTAATGAAATTAATAATCGATTAAAGTTTGATATTTCATGCAATTGACACATGTTGTCCAGAAATACAATAGCCAAAATGCCAGGAATTGATTATTTACCCATAAATATTTTTATCCTTGACCAAGATGGCTATTTGATTTGGGGAAATTCTCGGATGATTAAGACTTTGAATGAAAACGAGGATACTCTCATTGGTAGACATGTTTCCTATTGGGGAGAAGATAAATGGAAAGCATGTGAAAAGGTTCTTAGAGATGAAAATGAAGAGGTTTTAGAAGAAGTAGGTATCAATCAAAGAATTTTTTTAACAAATAGAACTTTTATAATGGAAAAAATCGATAAGAAAAAGATTCGAGGTATTATTGGAACTTCACTCGATATTACTGAGCAAAAAAATAGAAATGAACAAATAGAAATTTCTAAATAAATGAATCCTTAATCAATATATAATTTTTATGGTTAAAAATAATATAGAATCTTTTAATATTCTAGATAAATTACATGAACATGAGAAACAATTTAAAAAAGAATTAGCTAAAACCTTTCTAGAATATATGGATAGCTTGTCGCCAATTAAGCGAATAGAGCAAATGGAGTTACTACTTTATGACACTCAGCATCAAAATTTATCTACGCTTGATCGCCGGTTAACGCCACAAGAAAGAAAATGTCTTTATTTAGCCAGTAAAGGCAAAGAAATCAAAGAAACAGCTCGTATATTAGGTTTATCACAGCGCACTATTAAATTTCATCGGGCGAATATTACCAAAAAGTTTGGAGTCCCTAATTTGATGGCCGCTGTGGGAATAGCTAATCAAAGTTTTACAGTGAATTGTATTAATTTTGATATTTTGAATAATTTTCATGCATTGTCTAATAGTGTAGCAAAAATATCTCGAAGTAAGTATTTGAAGGATAAAGAGGAGATAAATTTAAGGTGGGAGGATAATCCATTTATTTCGATTTTTGATTTTATGGGTATCAATTATAGTATAATCGACCTAAAAGGAAATTATATTTTTCAGAATAATAGTGCAATCATTAATATTACTAAAGGTTTATCGAAGGCTAAGGATATTGATCCTCTTTCTTGGTCAAATTGCCAGCTAGTAATGAAGAATAAAGAAAAAATTTTAATTGAAGAAAGATTTGACGAAAAATTTTTTCTTTCTATAAAACAGCCAATTTTAAATAAGGATACTTGCCTTGGAATTTTAATTATAAGTTATGATATTACAAATCAAAGGAAATCCCAAATCGCGAAAAAAACATTTCTGCTGAATAAGACAAATGATTTAAAAAATTCATTGGATCTCATAACTGTCAAAATCCAAGAAAAAGGATCGCCAAATCAAAACAATATTTCACAATTAGTCAATGAAGCAAGTGGGAAATTATTGGAATTGATAAGTTTAATGGCAAATTAAAACCAATCTTTCTTATTTATTAAACTCAAATTGTTGATTTTTATTATCTATTTAATAAATCTTGGTAATAAATTATCATTTCGGTTACACGCCTAAAATTTATATTTTCATTGATTATTCTTTTTAAGAATAACGCAAAGAATTTATAAAAAAATACTTAACTTTACTTTAAATATTGCGTGCTATTCGTTTATGATATAAGCTGAAAAGGGTTTGAACAATTTAAAAATAATAAAAATATAGGAAAAAAATGTACAAAAATAATAATTATTTGTTTGTAAAAAACATTATCTTAATGGACAAAAGCGCCATTTTTCAACAAATCTCCCTCTCCAAATTTTATCTTTCTGACAGAAAGAGGGGGATACAATGAAAATAAAAAATGATTCTTCCATAAATATAAAAGTTGCTATTATCGGCGGTGGATGGTACGGATGCGAAGTTGCAAAATCTATAAAAATCAGAAAACCAGAATCTTCTGTTACAATTTTTGAAAAAAATTCTGATATTTTTAGTGGAGTTTCAGGTACCTTTGGCAATAGACTACACGTAGGTGCGCATTACCCTCGTTCTTTAGTGACCAGACTGTTCTGTCATATGGGTTATGAAGAATTTTATCAAAATTATCCTGAATTAATAAATGAACACAGTCATTCAATCTATGGATTAGGCATCAGCGATGCTGAAGGAAATCCATCAAAGATTAACCAAGAAGAATTTGCTAGAGTTTGTCAGGAATTTGGAGATGCAAATGAATTGGTATTAGATAATAAATATCCTAATTTACTTTATGCGGCCGATATTAAAGAACCTAGTCTCGTTATGGGAGATCAATTACGCAATTTCTTTAAGAAAAAATTAGAAAAATTAGAAGTAAACATTCGCTGTAATATAATTATTGCCAAAATAGAGAGCTCAGGAAATAGTTTAATCATCGAAACTTCTTCAGGAGAAAATCTTACATTCGATCATGTTATCAATGCCACCGGATTTCAAGCATTATTACCAAAAGAGCCTTTGGGAATAAATATTTTTTATCAAGCATGTTTTGCCTTGGTTTATACTCAAAATCAACCTTCAGTTCAGCCGTTTTCTTTTATTGTGATGGATGGGAAATTTCCTTCATTAATGCCTTATGATGATCGGGTTGATAAAAATGTTCCAATCTCAAAATATGTATTGACGCATGCATCTATCACTCTCTCAGAGCAGTGTTCTAGCTTAAAAGATGCAGAGAATATATTTGTATCAATGGAAGCTTCTATACAAACTTCGCTTAAAAGTAAATGCGAAAATGAAGTAAAAAGATTTTATCCAAATTTTGAGAATGAATTTACCTATTTGACCTATATGGGTGTTGTTTTAGCTAAAGTCCAAACACCTGAAGATTTTCGTGGTGCACTTACCTTCAAAGCAGGGAACATCATTTATTTTATTCCAGGAAAAATATCCAATGTTTTCCAAGCTTCCCGGGAAGTACTTTCTTTTATAAATTCAGAAAATATTCTCAGAGAAGAAAATTATTCTTATATCGAGGATGGAATATTTGATCGTGCTAAAAAATCATCTATTCAGCAAACTTTTGCTTCAACAACAACTTCTTTTTTTCGAAACAATCCTTCAAATGAAATTATTTCTTCGTCGGAAATTAAACAAACTCCAGTTTTTAAAAAATAATAAACTTGTAAGGTAATATTTTTATGGAAAATCAAAAAAATTGGTTAAATAACAATTTAGTATTTCAATTGGTAGATCTTTTACCTGTTTCGGTTTTTTGGAAAAATAGAGATGGAGTTTATTTAGGGTGTAATATAAATTTTGCTAGAGCACTCGGTTTTAAGTCTGTAAAAAATATTATAGGTAAAACCGATGCTGACTTAGTAACAAGAGATTTGAGCGTTCATTATCAAAATGATGATAAAGAAGTTATTATTTCTGGTGTTCCTAAATTAAATATTGAAGAAAAACAAAACTTTCCAGGCGGTAAAAAACTTATTATATTAACTAGTAAGGTGCCTATTTTTAGCCAAGATAAGGAGATAATAGGAGTGCTTGGTGTCTATAATGATATAACCTCATTAAAATTGGCTCAAGAAAAAGCAGAAATTGCCAATAAGGTAAAAACTGAATTTATTATGAATATGAGCCATGATCTCCGGACGCCATTATCAGGCATTATTGGTCTCTCTAGTTTACAAACCGTTGAGGGGACCGAAGCACAGGATAGACAGTACGGTCAATGGATAAAAGGTGCCGGAGAGCAACTGTTAGAATTACTTAACTTAGTATTAGAAGTCACTGCAGCTGAACATCACATTGAAGCCATAGCAAAAGATGCCTTTCTTTTACAGCAGTTTGCAGAAGAATTACAAACCCTAATGCAGCCCACAATAGTTACTAAAGGCTTAGAGTTTCAGATCAAGCTGGATTCTCAGTTACCACTAATAATTACGGATCGAAATAAATTAAAAAGACTAGTACTTAATCTCCTGGCTAATGCAATAAAATTTACTAAAAAAGGAAAAGTTAAGTTAGAAATTAAGTTATTAAGTATAGAAGAATGCAAGGCTACCATAGCAATAGTTATCAGTGATACAGGCATTGGCATGCCGCAAGATAAACTTGATAAAATATTTGATCGTTTTTATCGGGTTCATCCCACTTACGAAGCAGAATATGCTGGTTATGGCATAGGTTTGTTTTTAGTTAAAAAAGCGGTGGAACTTTTAGGAGGAGAAATAAAGGTTTCGAGTGTAGAAGGGAAAGGCAGCTGTTTTACAACAACATTTGAATTTCCCTTGGCTGAACAAAACTCAGTATCACAACAGCCTATATCTAAAATAGCTAAGCAAACCGAATCTGTGCTTGTGGTTGAAGATAATAGCTTAGCTTTGCATGTCGCTGAAAGATTACTGGTTAATTTAGGTTATCAGGTCACTGTTGTAAGCGATGGTAAAACGGCTCTAAACGTCTTGCAGACTCAATGTTTCGATTGGGTATTATTAGATATTGGACTTCCTGGTTTAACAGGAAATGAAGTGGCTAAAAAATATCGTCAATGGGAGAAGCAACAGAATAAATCGCGGATTCCATTATTTGCATTAACTGCTCATGCAAATGAAATTAGAAACAAATGCGAACAGGTTGGTTTTGATTATATTCTTAATAAACCATTTACTGAAAAAGATTTGCAAATTATTAAATTATTTATTGAGAATAAAAATAAAAAAAACTAGATTTCCTCTGTTTAAAAAATTAACAAAAAATAATTAATCTTCTCTACTTAAACGAAAACTATCGCTTAGATAGTTTATTTAGTATCAATCGTGAGTTTTGCGAGTCCATAATATGGGAGCGATTGTATTTATGGTTTATTTTTGACCCACTGCGGAACTTTCAGGCATGTTGAATACTTAATTTAATACAAAATATAAAAAGTTTACTTAACCTAATCAAAAGCTTTGTATATTATTATTAAAAGTCAATTAAAAATAATTAAGGAAATGAAATATGCCCAAACTGGAAGGTTTGAATTAAATTCTATAAATGATATGGAAGCAGCAAGAGAAACTGGAAATTCAATACCATGCTCTCAATTAGGATAATCATTAATTTCAGCTGCTATAACAAGTATTCAATGGACTACTTGGTGGTTAGGAGCTGTAGCAACAAATGTTGCTATTTGTGCGCTGCCTGGTGCAACGTTAGGTGCAGTAAGTGGATTTAATTATGCACGATGGAATGAACCATGCATCGCAGAAAAAAATTCAGTTGCGGTTGACAAGTGTGCTTTGAGATCTCCGGATATTGGTAAGGGGGCTTTATATTGCGCATCAGCAACTGAGTTAATAGGTGCTGTGATAAGCGCTGTTAGATTTTTTAAAAACCCGACAAAAGACGGTGCAAAGGATACCATGGTACTTTCTGCTAAAGGAGCAGGTTATTGTTGTGCTGCGATAGCGAGTGGCTTTCAATGATTGAAAAAAGTGTTAATTAATTTTCATTACAAGAAATTTTATTAGAAGTGCCATGCTTTAATTCTTTAAAGATGAAAAGCATGTAAATTATAAGGAATTTTTAAAAAAATATTAGATCTGTACTCTATTGATCATAGCATGCTATTTTCCATTGCCCATTCAATTTCTTTGGTTAAACACTCAGTTTGATCTTTACGAAGGGATGGAAGGGCTCTAGTTAGTTTTATAAAAACAGAAAAATTTGAAGTTATTCTACTTGATTTAAGTTTATCACCGACATTAGGTAAGCATTTTACGTGAGATACGTGCTGAAGGCATTAAAACGCCCGTACTTGTTTTTACCAGCCACTTCTATCATAAAGATAGCATACTAGGTTTAGATAGTGGTGCTGATGATTACTTATTTAAACCCGTATACTTAGATGAACTATCCGCCAGAATATGCGCGTTACATAGACGCTCCTACAATCTGGACTCTCCGCCACTAAGCTTGTAAAAAACATAAAAATAATAGAAAATCTCAAGAATAACTATAATTATTAGAGATTCTAAAAAATGACCTTGCCTTGTCTTTCTAGCGACATAATAATTCATGAATATTTTTTTAAACACGGTATTATTGTAATTAAATCACTTTCAGAAACAGACTTAAATCATTATAATAATAAGGAATTAATTAGTTACAATGACAATTTTTCTATTTTACCGATTGAAAATTTTGATAAAAGAAAAATAAAATTTGTTAATAAACAAAGGGGATTTTTAGAAAAATTGATTCCAAATACCTTATCTAACATTGATATTTCAACAAAAATAGTTTTGTTTAATAGCAGTCGTAGAGCAGAAATATTTTTGCCTATAAGATTTGAAAAAGAGAAGATAGGTATTTATCTGCATGCTTGGATAGCTCAGACCCTTAAAAATTCCGAATTACTATCATTTAGGAATGTTAAGCAATATATTACGGCTGGTTGCTTATTTGGATCAAGAATGAAAGCAAAAAGCAAAAACAGTGAAGATTTATTTACATTAATCCAAATCGATATGGATTTTTTTTTGGATAAACAAATTAATAATATAATTTTTTCAAATGATAGTGAATCGATTTATGAGACTTTCTTGTTCTATGAACTAGAAAGATTTGCTAAATTAATTCAAGCGTTATCCCCTACAGAAGCTCGTAGAACCCTTTTTTACCATTTACCCTATTATGATTATATCCTATTTACAACCGTTTTATTGGTACGCAATAGGATAACTTATGAAGCCTTTCATGATTTTCATCAGATTATTCTAAATGTAAGTGAAGTTTATATAAAGAAAATAATCGCTATTTTTCAACCCTATGCTATTGATGTAATCATAGAGTCTCCTTATCAAAATATTTTCGGCGTTTTACCTCAGCGAAATCAATATACAACTGACGATTTACTGAATAAATTAGGTATTAGTTTAATAAAACTTGCGAATGATTTACCTATTGAAGTTCAGAAAGAAAAAGAAAAAGAACTAATTCAAAATTGTTGGAACAATCTTATTAACAATAAATTAGATTTATTGCATAAAGAAATATGGGGACATTTTTCAATATTATATAATGCTCCGCCTAATTCTTTTAAAGAGTTACTTGAACGTGCTAATGCTATGATGCTAGCACGAGCTTCTTGGAAACAAGAACATTTTACTACTTGTTCTTTGCTTCCACATTCCGAAAAACAAATCCAAATTGGTTATTCTAAACTTTTAAAATGTAGCAAACTTACTAAGGAACAAGTTTTATCTGAAGTCATAAATTTAACTATCTTTGATCCAGTTGTTACTTGTTCTCAAGAAAAAAATATTGGGGTATTTACTTGTGATAACAAAGTTAAAGATCTTGAAAAAGCGATTCAACTTTCTAGGAAAAACTTGTTTTTTTCTTCACAAGAAAATCCGTCTATGGCCGCTTGTTCTAAATTAAATACCGCTCTAAATAAAAATATTTAAAAAAAAATGAAAAAGCATCTAATTGATCAACATATTCAGCAAACTGTTCTTTATTATGAAAGCATTATTGCTAAAATTCCTGGTCATGTTTATTGGCTAGATGAACGAGGTTTAACTCTTGGCTGCAATGAAAACGTATTAAATATGTTTGGATTTAAATCAATTACAGAATTTAAAGGACTCTCTTTTGAAGAAATGGGTCAAATTTGTAATTGGAGTTTAGAAACAGTTCAATCATTTAAAAAAGATAGTTTTGAAGTATTACATACTGGACAAGCAAAACTTAATATTGAAGAACCTCCCATAGCAAATCGTGAGGGTAAATGGATCTTTTTTTTAACAAGTAGAGTGCCTATTTTAGACTCCAATAACAAAGTGATTGGTATTATTGGAATTTCTATAGACATAACTGAGCAAAAAAAATTAGAAAAAAATTTGATGATTGCTAAGGTTAAAGCAGAAGCCGCGAATAAAACGAAATCTGAATTTATTATGAATATGAGCCATGATTTAAGAACACCCTTATCCGGTATGATTGGTCTTTCCTATATTCAATCTAAAGAAGGAACTAAAGCTGAGGATAGACAGAATGGCCAATGGACACATGATGCGGGTAATCAGCTTTTAGAATTGCTTAATTCAGTATTAGAAGTATCTGCAGCCGAGCATTATATTGAAAGTATTTCCAAAGACACTATTCACTTATGGCACCTTGCAGAAGAACTACAATTTCTAATGAAACCTGCTATAGCTGCTAAGGAGTTGAATTTCCAGATCAAGTTGGACACCGCTTTACCTCTAATCATCACTGATCGAATTAAGTTGAAACGAATTATACTGAATATTCTCTCAAATGCGATTAAATTTACTAAAAAAGGGAAGATTAGCTTAGAAATTAATCTATTAGCTATAAAGAAGAACCAAGCTTCAATCGAAATACTGATCAGCGATACAGGTATTGGCATACCCCAAGATAAAATGGATAAAATATTTGATCGTTTTTATCGTGTACATCCATCTTATAAAGCAGAATATACAGGTTATGGTATCGGTTTATTTTTAGTTAAAAAAGCTGTGAAACGTTTAGGTGGAAAAATAAAAGTTACAAGTGAAGAAGGAAAAGGCAGCTGTTTTACAGTCTTATTCACTTTTCCTTTAGCAGAAGAAACATCGGTGCCAACAACCATCAAAACTTGGGAGTCACAGCCTGCTTCGGTCAAGCATCATTCTTCTGAAATAAATAAACATTCGGTACTTTTTGCAGAAGATAATAGCTTGGTATTACATATAGTAAAAAATTTACTTGGTAGCTTAGGTTATCAGGTAACCACCGTAGAGGATGGTAAAGCAGCTCTCAATGCCATGCAGACTCAATCTTTCGATTGGGCATTATTAGATATTGGTCTCCCTGGTTTAACCGGAACGGAAGTTGCGAAAGCTTATCGACAATGGGAAAAACAACATAATAAACCCCAACTTCCACTCTTTGCGCTCACTGCTCATGCGGTAGATGAAATTAAAAAAGAGTGTGAA
>JBDLTN010000058.1:0-9629 GCA_039805785.1 Pseudomonadota bacterium
TTCACTAAACCTTTTCTTCTTCATTTATTAAGTCTCCTGGATTTTAATTTACCAAAAAACTCTATTTCTTTCCTGGGCATTATAAGGGAGGGTTACCACTTGATCCTAAATTATCGTAGAATGCCGGTGCTTATTTGCATATAAAAATAATAACATTTAGGTCTTTTATGGCTTCTATTACCTTATCTAAACATTTTTTCTTCATTAGCGGGTTATCACTAATCTTCGTCGCCTATATTTTTCAATCAGCTAATTGGATGAAACTAAAAGGCTTTCTATATAATTTTATCAATTTACTGGGAGCCGGATTACTAGTTTATGTTACTTTTCAGCCTATGCAGCTCGATCTTTTCATTTTTACAGCACTATGGAGTTTCATTAGCTTAATAAGATTGTACAAAAGCTTTAAGTAATGAACACTTACAAGATAGCTGGGTTATACCAATCATAAAGTAAAATCCCATACCTTATATACTCTCAGTAATAGAATTTTTGACCAGGCGCTATCAGAACGAAGCAACGGGAATGTATTCAACTATATGAGGATTGCAAGTTGCATGGTAACACAGGCAAAAAGTACAAAAAATATAGTTTACCAATTAAATAATGTACCATCTAATTTCCTATTAATGGGGAGATACGCCCGTTCATAAGGATATTTTTCTGCCAGTTTCTCATTAAAATCCACACCTAAACCCGGTTGATCACCAGGGTATAAATATCCTTTTTCAAAACTATAATGATGTGGAAACACATCATCAGTCTTTTCGGTATGACGCATATATTCCTGTATACCAAAATTATTAACGGAAATATCGAAATGCAAAGCGGCCGCCATCGTAATAGGAGATACATCAGTTGGGCCATGGCATCCTGTTTTGACGTGATAAACTTCTGCCATAGCTGCAATTTTTTTCAAATGCGAAATTCCGCCACCATGCACAACTGACATCCGAATGAAGTCTATCAATTGTTCCGTAAATAAAATATGTGTATCCCATATCGTATTAAAAACCTCACCTACAGCAAGAGGAGTCGTTGTATGTTGACGTATAATTCGAAATCCTTCTTGTAATTCGGCAGGTACTGTATCTTCTAGCCAAAACAAGTGGTAAGGCTCTAGTTCTTTACCCAAGCGAGCAGCTTCGATAGGGGTTAAACGATGATGGGAATCATGAAGAAAATGGGGATCGTCGCCATAAGTTTTACGTAATTCCTTAAATAATTTAGGAATATAATTAAGATATTTTTCCGTAGACCAAACACACTCTTGAGGCAAACCTTTGGTAGCGGGTTCATAATACATTTTATCTACAGAAACACCATAACTATTGGGAAGTCCAGGCACTCCTGTTTGGGCACGCACTGCTAAGTAACCCATATCAATATATTTTCCAACTTGTATCAGGGTATCAGCAATATCTATACCATTTGCATGCCCATACACCATCACTCCTTGACGACTTTTTCCTCCTAGTAGGTTATAAACAGGCGTATTTAAGACTTTTCCTTTAATATCCCATAAAGCCATATCAATTGCAGCAATAGCTGCCATAGTCACAGGGCCACGACGCCAATAAGCACCTCGATAGAAAAACTGCCAAATATCTTCAATTTGAGCGGGATCACGACCTATTAAACAAGGTATCAGATCTTCTAAATAGGCTTTGACTGCTAATTCTCGTCCATTTAAGGTCGCATCACCAAGACCATAGATTCCCTCGTCGGTAATTATCTTGAGTGTCACAAAATTACGATCGGGACAAGTTACGAATACCTTTGCATCTTGAATTTTCATAAAGGGAACCTCGATGAGATTTAGTTATATATTTTTTTATCTCAATAATTCAAATTTTAATTTATTGAATGATCAAATCATTCAAACGATTGCGTCCAATAATTGGGTATTGTTCAACTTCATATACGGCCCCACTAACGGGTGATGATTGATCCGCAAGCCAAAAAACCACATGAGAGGCGACATTATCTGGTGTTAATAAACGACCACTTGGAGCATATTTTTTTGGGATTCTTTCCTGCCAATTTTCAGGTAACCCTTCAGACATTTTTAAACAAATTTCATTCTCTGTTGGTGTCCAGCCTACATTGAGCTGGTTAACTCTAATAAGCTCTGACCCTAAACTATCGGCTAAATTACGAGTCATCGTCATAAGCGCGCCTTTTGAAGCAGAATAAATCAAGAGATCAGGTTGACCCGTATAGGCATTCATGGAGCCAATATTTACGATAGTTCCAGCTGTTTTCTGTTTGCGAAAAACTTCTACAGCCGCCTTACATAAAAGTAATGGCGCATAGAAATTAACACGCATAATCTTCTCACAAAGCTCCAGACTAGCAGAATCTATATTATTTCGTGGATAAATACCTGCATTATTTACTAGGCCATCTAGACGGCCAAATTTTTTTACTGTCTCTGTTATTAAATATTCATAGGAATTTTCATCCATTAAATCAGCAAGTAAATAACTGCTTGCATCTCCTAGCTCGTGAACTAATTTTTTAGCACATTCTTCTTTACGACCGTGGATCATCACTTTAGCCGCTTCAGCAACACAACGCCGAGCGGTTGCAGCGCCAATGCCATTAGTGGATCCAGTAACTAGAATAACCTTATTTTTTAACATCATCTAAATTCTCTATCAATACGTTATTTTGTAAGAAAAAAAATAAAAGGCCTTTTTAACCTTGTAAACAATGCAGAAACGCGTAATGTGGCTCCTAATTCTCGACTAGGCCGGCCTAAGCGTAAATTAGTTTCAATATGTTCTAGAGAGCAATTTTTAGTCTCTGGCACAATAAAGTAAACAAAAATCCAAGCTAGTACACACAGAAGTGCGTATAACCAAAATGTATGGCTCGTACCTATAAATTGTATCAAGGTCAAAAATGTCATTGATACCAACATATTAAATCCCCAACTCGCAGAAATAGCTAAACTCGCACCTACACCCCGAATATTTAATGGAAAGATTTCTGAAATAATTAACCACATTATAGGGCCCAAACTCATTGCAAAACTGGCAATATAAATAACCATACTGGCTATAGCTACCCAACGTAACGATGTAAATGCCGGATAATAAAAGGCTATCCCCAAAATAACTAAACTAATGAACATTCCTAAAAGTCCATAAAGTAATAGAGGGCGACGGCCCCACCGATCAATGAGAGGTAAGGCAATAATGGTAAATAAGACATTGATTACTCCTATACCTACGGTTGCTAAAATAGCATTACTAGCATATTTAAAACCTGACATTTGTAAAATGGTTGGTGCATAGTAAATAATGGCATTGATTCCTGTTACTTGTTGGAAAAAACTTAACCCTAAGCTTATATAAAGAATAGGGCGTAACCATTTGGCTAATAATTGACGATGTGTTCCTTTTTCAATAACTACTGTTTGACGAATTTCGTCAAACTCATTATTGATATTTTCACCATGACGCAAACGCTGTAAAATTGTGCGGCCCTTTTCATCCCAACCTTTTAAAATCATCCAGCGCGGACTTTCTGGCAAATAAATAGTTCCTAGTAATAAAATAATAGCGGGGACAACACCTAAACCCAACATCCAAGGCCATTGTCCAGTGGCTGAAAAGTAATAATTAATTAAATAGGAGAAAACAATACCTATTGTAATCGCTAATTGATTCAAGGAAACCAACATACCTCGAATACGTTTTGGAGCAATCTCAGCAAGATAAAGAGGAGCAGTAAAAGATCCAACACCTATCGCTATACCCAATATAACTCGACCTATAACTAAAATGGTTAAATCCGGCGAAAATGCTGTGATCAAAGAACCTACAATAAACGTAAGTGCAGTAAAAATTAGAATTTTACGTCGACCAAATAAATCACTCACTCGACCACTTACACCTGAACCAATTAAAGCACCGAATAAAACGGCACTAACTACCATTTCAATTTGAAAATTAGTTAATAAAAAATCTTTTTTAATAAACAAGATAGCGCCTGAAATAATTCCAGTATCGTAACCAAATAACAATCCTGCTAAAGCTGCAAATCCCGAAATGGTATAAACCAACCAATTTGGGTTTGATACTTTTATCATAAAAAAAGTCTCTTTTATGGCATTTATTAATAATAACTTTACCTCTATCACAGCTAAAAGCAAGTCACGACTTTAAAAACTAAGTATATATTTAGGGTATTGTCTGTAATTTAGATCTCATTAAGCTAAATAAGCAGGCTCAGGCAACCCTTTAATACCCGTATCTATCGCAAAAAGCATTCCTGATTGAGGAGCATCTGCTAGCTGGGCTGCACTTGAACCTATAGAAGCCGATGTAATATATAAAGTCGTTAGACTTGGCCCACCAAAACAACAACTGGTAGGTCTCGGAACAGACATAGGGATAATACTATCAATTTCACCGGTTGGGGCGTAGCGAGTAATTTGCGAACCATCCCAGTGACAGCTCCAAAGATAACCTTGGCTATCAACGGTAAGTCCATCAGGGAAGCCTTCTTCTTTGGGAATTTGTGCAAAGAGTTGCATTTCCCCTAAGCCTCCATCCTTAGGATCAAATGCATATTGATAGATCTGTCGAGCAGGAGAATCACAAATATACATTAGACTATTATCTAAATTCCATGCAATGCCATTACTCACTGTAAATCCGCTTAACATCTTAGTTACATCACCATTATTCAAGCAAAACAATGCACCTATAGGTTGTTGTTCGGCGATGTCCTTTGTACCCGCCCAAAATCTTCCTTGCCTATCACATTTCCCATCGTTAAATTGGGTATTTTTCGATGCTTTTAGGGGAAAAGCAATATTTTGAGTTATGCCCGTTTTAGTATCAATTGTCACAAAACGATCGCTTAAAGCGGCTACTAATCCCCCTTTAGCTCGCCATCCAATACTACCAATTTCGCTAGGCATCACGAATTTATCCATACTTTTATCCTGATTTAAGCGGTATAAACTCGCTGCTGCGATATCTACCCAATACAAGCATTTTTCTACAGGATGCCAAAGTGGACCTTCACCTAATACCATAATCTGCTGACATGCTACATTAATATTCATATATTTTTACCAAATTAATCGATAAATTGTTTCATGTTGATAATTATTGCCGGGTAATAAAAAAGGAGAGGGAAATTTTGGATATATAACTGCTCCCGGAAGATTCTGTGTTTCCATACAAAAGGCACCATAACGTTGAGTGTGCAAACCAGAACTGATCGGATAATCTCTTAAGCTATTGCTGGTGTAAAATTGTAGGCCAGGTTGCGTTGTAAAAACTTCAAGGGCACGTCCACTGATTGGCTCATGAATTCTTGCAACAAATTGGGGCTGATGATTTTTTAAAGAGGGCAATACATAACAAAGATCATAACCATCAATCGCTGTATTTTGGATTCGCTCACCAATTGGATGAGGTTCACGGAAATCAAAAGGTGTACCTTCAACTTCTGCTAATTTCCCTGTTGCGAGTAGATCTTTATCGGTAGCGACATAACAATCGGAAACAATTTGCAATATATGCTTTAGCACCGTTCCATTTCCAGCTCCAGCCAAATTCCAATACGCATGGTTAGTCAAATCAACGGGGGTGGCTTGATCAGTTTTGGCTTGAAAACTAATCTTTAATTCATTATTTGTTGTTAAAGCATAAGTCACTTTAATTTCAAGATTTCCAGGATATCCTTGATCACCATCAGGACTCACATAAAAAAAACTGACGCTAGCGGAATCTTCTTGATTTGCAACCGCTGCTGTCCAAACCTTTTTATCTAAACCTTGCTCTCCACCATGTAGATGATGTAATTTTAAATTTTTGCTTAAATAATAATCTTTATTTTGATAATTAAACTGAGCATTGGCGATACGATTTGCAACGCGTCCTATCGTAGCCCCAAAATAAAATTCATGGTTTAAATAATCATTGAGATAATCAAATCCTAAAGTAAGTTCCTGTTGATTACCTTGGCCATCGGGGATTTTTACCGACGTTAATGTTGCACCATAATTCATTATTTTTATAAACATTCCATTTGGATTACTTAATGTATACTGAGTTATAAGTTGTCCATCCATTAATTTTCCAAACTCAGACGAACGACAAACAATTTTTAACATAAGGCCTCAAAATAAATTCGGCATTTTTGTTCGAGAAATGAGAGCACCTGCTTGCGTTATAATCTGTGCTGCAAGTTTATGGCCATATACGCATGATTTAAAAGGATCAAAACCTAAGAGGCGCGCAGCAAAATAAGCACTATTAAATGAATCTCCCGCTGCGGTGGTATCAATAACTTTTTCTACCACACAACTGGGAACTTTCTGTTGATGTTTCGCTGTTACCACTAAAGCGGGCTCAGCACCACATTTCACAACAATTTCTGAAACGCCATTTTCAAGTAATCGCTTTGCACAAGCTTCGGGTGTTACATCACCAAACACTAACTGATCATCCAAAAAGGTAGGTAAGGCAATATCAACATATTTTAAAAAGGGCTGTATAGCCTTTTTTGCAGCGTCTGCATTAGTCCATAGTGAAGCCCGATAATTAGTATCAAAAATAATTTGTGCTCCTGCTTGTTTCGCTTTTTGTAAAATATCCGCTAAATATTCACGACTAAGCTCATCAAGTATGGCTAAACTAATTCCTGAAAAATATAAGTAATCCATAGCTATAAGTCGCTCGGATAAATCGATTCGATTTTCTCCTTTAAATAAATCTCGTGCTGCGGAATTAGAACGATAAAAAAAGAAGCTTCTTTCTCCTTTATCATCGGTACGAATTAAATAAAGTCCAGGTAATTTATTATTTATGCGATGAATTAAATCTGTGTTCAATCCTTCAGTTTGCCAATTTAATAGCATCTGATCACTATAGGGATCTTGGCCCAAAGCGGTTATATAATGGATATCGAATGCTTGATTGTGTAATAATCGCGATAAATAAATAGCAAAATTTAACGTATCTCCTGCAAAAGAAAGCGTAAGCGAAGTAGGAGTCTGATGGGATAATTCCAACATAGCCTCACCGATCACACCAATTTTTTTAGTTTTAGTCATAAACAACTTTAGTTAGGTTCTCTCTTAAAAGGTTTAGCTTTACTAAGATTTGCCTGCTAAAAAGGAGCAGGGTATTATGCATTATAACTATATAGGACATCGATGCTTACTTTAGTTGATATCTTAGCTCAAAATCGCATTATTCCGATTATTGTAATCGATAAGCTAGAACATGCAATTCCTTTAGCCGAAATATTGCTAAAATCCGGATTTAACGTCTTAGAAATTACTTTACGTACGTCTTGTGCATTAGCCGCAATCGAGAAAATAAATGCTACTTTTCCAGAAGCAATAGTCGGCGCGGGTACGATTGTTAAAGCAAGACAATTCCCTCAAATAAAAGCCGTAGGAGCAAAATTTGCGGTTAGCCCTGGCTTAAATAAAAGTTTATTTATTGAGGCTGAAAAACATAATATTCCTTACTTACCAGGCATTGCTACCGTAAGTGAGGCATTGTTCGCTCACCAGCTCCAACTACATTATCTTAAATTTTATCCTGCTGAAAGTATGGGGGGTATTAAAGCTTTACGCGCCATTGCCGAAATTTTACCCTTACATTTTTGCCCAACTGGCGGACTAAATGCTGATAATTTTCTTAACTATCTTAGTCTTCCTTATGTCACTTGTGTAGGAGGAACCTGGCTAGCACCCCGTAAGCTTATTACTAAAGGAGCATTTGCAGAAATAACTATTAATGCCAATCACACTCAGCAACTTCTAAAAACAATTTCGTAGTAGAAAATAAAAATCTTTAGTTATTGATTAATCACCAATGTCCACTAAACTTTCTTAGATTCTTTTATGGATAGTTAATTAACATGGATTCTGAACTATTTAGCGCAAAAAAAAACCGACATACTCGATTTTTTAGCTATTGTGTTTATTTGTTACTGTTTATTTTCCCAACTTGGGCATCAGCAGAGATTGTGAGCTCTTTATCTCCAGGCCAAGTCCAACAACAATTACAAAATACGGTCAATATGCAGCAAGAAATCAGTGCAAGAGGGCCCGCTTTCGCAACCAGGGTAACAACACCAACTATTTCTCCAGGCATTTCAGTACCACCGAGTATGCGTCGACCGTTTGTATTACGTTCAGTATGCATTAACGGATCCAGCGTTTATTCACAAGAAACACTTTTAGCTTTTTATCGGCCTTATTTTAATAAACGAATTACATATCAAGATTTGGAAAAAATAAATCAGCAAATTACATTAAAATATTTGAAAGATGGATATATTCTTACCCGAGCGATATTGCCAGTACAAAATCTATCCTCTGGATATGTGCATATAGAAATCTTAGAGGCTTATGTTGTTCAGGTTAATGTGATCGGCAAAACCCATGGCTTAGAAAAATACCTCGATGCCTATGCGCAACAATTGAAAAAATCGCGTCCATTACGTTTAAAGACCTTACAACATTATATCTTATTGTTAAATCGATTACCGGGTGTTTCCGCTAGCCTTAAAAAAAGTCCAGAGATTGTTAATTCAGGCGCACAAACACTTACCTTTGTCGTTAAACAACGGCGTTTTGTTCCTAATGCCTTATTAAATAATAATCAAAACCGTTATTTAGGCGGTCAAAATCTGTTTTTAACCGCGAATATGTATTCCTTATTACAAGGCGGTGATTCAACCATTATAACGGCAGCAACAGCCCCGTTTGATCCAAAAGTTTTACAATATTATTATTTATTACACAATTTTCCTATTGGCGTAAGTGGCAACCACCTGGATATTTATATGAACTACACGCAAATCAAACCGAATATCAACCTACCACCCTCAAGTGTTTCAGGAAAAGCAGGCGAATTAGGGGGGTATTTTTATCATCCATTCATTTTACAAACCAATGATAAATTAGAAGGTCGTTTCGCCTTTGGCTATTATCGTAGCAAAACTTCTTCTTATACCGGCTTCGCTGATAGCCCTGATGCTATTGTACGGCTGCCTTCATTGCGAGCCAAAGCCATCTATGAACGCACCCGAAGCAAATATTTTGAGCGAATGGAGGCTGAATTAAGTCAAGGTATTCATGTATTTGGGGCAAATACCGCACCACCGCCTCCCATTGGCATTCCTAACCCGTATGTGGGTTATACCTAGTTCAATTATTATGTTACGCATGTGCAAAATATAACCCCAAAATTTTCAATACTAATAGATTCTATGGGTCAATATGCACCTAATCCCATCGCAGCGGTGGAAAAAATCCCTTATGGTGGTGGTTTACCTTATGGTCAGGCGTATGATCCAGGTGAAATTATTGGTGATCAAGGACTCATGGGTGGCATAGAATTACGCTATAACAGTTTTCCGAAGTCTTTGCGCGCTATCCAGTATTTTACCCGTTATGATATTGGTAAGGTTTGGAATAAAAACGTTGCACCTACCTTCTTTTTAAATAGTGTTTACAGCGATGCTTCGTTATCAGCGGGTTTAAGAACCTGTCTTTATGGTTTAAATAAATAGGAAAATAGGTTATAAAGATGCACGTGGAAATTAGTGGTAAAAAGAAAAATGGCTTATCCAAGTGACATAAC
>JBDLTN010000059.1:0-9464 GCA_039805785.1 Pseudomonadota bacterium
TGGCTCAATAATTTTCGTAGGTTATCAAAAGATTATGAAATAACGACTTCTTCGGCTGAAAATTACGTCATTATCGCTCATTTTTTTGGACTTCTTAAACGGATAAAATAGCATGAAGACGGGTTCTGAAATTTATGAAGAAATAAACTATGACGAAGATGAGGATCTGGATAGTGAATGGGATGATGAAGGATCGGATATTTCCGAAACTCTGAGTATCGATGCCCAAAACTCGGAAAATTTAGGAGAAGAAAGTCCATCTGACAGTGGTATTTCTGATGAAGAGATTCCTAGTTTAGAACAGCATAATCCATCAAATCTGCCTGCTACCTCGAATTTTTGGAAGGTCAGAGGTACATTAGCAGGGCAGTTTCGCCTTGGTAAGTCTGAATTGCCATGCTTGTTGCCAATTCAACTAGGTGGCTAGAGATTTACTACACTTTTCTGATGCTGGAGTTTTTTATCAGTATAGGCATTGTTAACCAGCAATGCCTAACGTGAGTAATTTACATTTTTTTTGGAAAACGAACTTCAACTTGGAGTCCAGTACCTTCTTCAGGTGCATCTAATGAGATCGATCCTTTATGTAATTTTGCTATTTGTTCTACAATTGCAAGCCCT
The DNA here is from genome assembly GCA_039805785.1 of Pseudomonadota bacterium. GTDB lineage: Bacteria > Pseudomonadota > Gammaproteobacteria > Diplorickettsiales > Diplorickettsiaceae > Aquirickettsiella. Next base: position 622 of record JBDLTN010000059.1, read on the forward strand.
AAACCACTACCTTGCGCATTCGTTCCTAAAACTCGGAAAAAACGCTCGAATACGCGTGCGCGTAATTTGTCAGGGATACCTGGTCCGTTATCTATAACTTGTAAGATAATAGAATCAAGTTTATTGAAAATAAGTACCTTGATAAGTCCTCCTACCGGAGTATAGCGTATTGCATTATCGACTAGGTTGCGGATTAGTACATGTAAACCCGTGGTATTACCTAGTAACATATAGTCGGTTTCTTTTGCGATTAATTCTATTTCAATCTGCTTGAGAATCGCTTGTGGGACTAATTGAGCAATGACTTCAGCGGCTATACGTGACAAGTTTACTTGTATAAAGTGTTCCGGCATGATGGTTTCTGGGCTTAGGCGACACAGTGTTAGTAATTGTTGGACGACGTGCGAGCAACGATCAACACTTGCAATGACTTGTTTTAAGTGCATATAGCATTCTTGTGGATCGGTAGTTTTGAGTGCTACTTGTGCTTGGGTTTTTAAAGCAGCGAGAGGTGTATGTAATTCGTGAGCGGCGTCAGCAGCAAAGCGTTGTTCACGTTCAAAAGCTTGCTGTAAACGTAAAAATAGTTTATTTAATTCATCCACTAAAGGACTTATTTCTATCGGAACTTCGTTTAAATCAACGGGATCTAAGTGATCAGCGGCGCGTTCAGTCATCTCTTTTGCAAAAAAACGGATACTTTTTAATCCGCTCCCGATAATAAGCCAAATAAACATGCCTGATAAAGGATAAATAAAAAGCGTAAGGTAAGTATCACTGACTAGCATGTCATGGATCATGGTATGACGTGCTGAGTATTGTTCTGCTAAGACTAAAATGACACCGCGTTGACTATCGTAAATGGTAAAAGTACGCCAATTTTGTCCGTCAATAATCTTATCACTGAGTCCTGGTTTACTGATGAGTGGTGTTGTCGGCGTTTTTTCTGAGCTTAATAACAATTTGCCATCACCATCCCATAATTGAAATTTATAGCGTAATTGCTTTTTGGTGATATCGGTTATATTGAGACTCGAATTAAAGAAGTGGTTTTTTGGAATATTGCTTTTATTGAGTTGTGACTGCACAACTCTAAGCGCTGCAGGCGTTAAGAAACGTGGATTATTCGTAATGGTTTTAAGTAGCGAGCCTGTTTCTACCAATAAATTGTCTAAACCCACATTAATAGCTTGAGTATCTATATAGTAGTTACCAAAGGCAGTGATGATAATAGTCGCAACAACGGTACTTAATAGATTAAATAATAAAAAACGTCTAATCGAAAAGATAGTAAACATTAATTATTTTCCTTTTCTGCCATATAACCCACGCCACGAATTGTTCGAATAAAATGGGTATCGACTAATTTTTTGCGTAAGTTATGGACGTGTACTTCTAATGTGTTGCTATCAATTTCATCACCCCAGCCATAAAGACATTGGTTGAGTGAATCACGTGAAACGACATGACCGGCATTTTCTAATAATTTTTGTAATAAACTAAATTCGCGACGCGACAAACTAATAGCCTGTCCTTTAAGTGTGACAGAGAACGAGCTAGGATCTAACTCGATATCGCGATACGTTAAGAGTGGGGCAGCGCGATTGCTGGAAAACCGTCGTTGTAAAGCGCGAATTCTGGCAGATAGTTCATCTAGCTCTAAAAGAGACTTCGATAAGTAATCGTCAGCGCCACTGTCTAGCCCTTTTACTTTATCTTCGATGGTATGACGTGCTGTTAAGATGAGTACAGGTGTCGTAATGCCTGCAGCACGCATCTCGCGTAGGACAGTTAATCCGGGTAGACCCGGTAAATTTAAATCGAGCAGGATGACATCAAAGGTTTCCGTTTTAATAGAACTTAAAGCGGTCCGACCATCAGTAAGCCAGTCAACGGTATAGCCATACTGTTTTAGACCTTTGTGAATTCCATCACCTAATGCTCCGTCATCTTCAACTAATAGAATGCGCATAGTAGTTTGCCTCATTATTGTTATTTTTATATTCAGCTCGCATTTGAAGATGCGAAGATTTTTTATTGTCGGAATAACCGATTAATTAATACAATCAAACTGCAAATTTGTGAAAAATACCTTGTTGAGAAAAGTTAGTCTCGTTCAAAACCTCCATCAGAATTAAACCTATAAATGCATTAATGTTGGATAAGAAAAATCAATGCTAATCACTATAAATTTTTTGGCCAAATAAAAAGCATAGCCTAATAAATGTCAATTCAAGTTGCCAGTTTTTGTTGGTAATTTATACATATGGACAAATTCAAAGGAATTTTTCATTACCAAAAAGGTAATTTTACGATAAGTTGGCCTTCTTTAATAGCTCTAAGAATTTTTTTTCCGTCAGGATAGTAAGGCCTAATTCCTGGGCGCGTGCAAGTTTCGAGCCAGGGTCTTTACCCATGATGAGGTAATCGGTTTTTTTGCTTACACTAGAACTAACTTTTGCGCCAAGCTCTTGGAGTACATGGGTGGCTTGTTCACGGCTTAATTCAGTCAAGCTGCCAGTTAAAACGAAGCTTTTTCCAGCCAACAAGGATGGATGTTTTGGCTGAATAGCAGGGGGGGGTGGCCAGTTAATCCCAGCGTCTAATAGATTTTTGATAATCTGGAGGTTGTGAGATTCATTAAAGAATTTTTTAATATGGGCTGCAACTATGGGACCAATATCGGGAATACTTTGTAGAGTGTCTTCATCGGCTTGCATGATAGCTTTTAAGTCGTGAAGATGTTGGGTTAGATTTAAAGCTGTCGTTATGCCTACATCGCGTATCCCTAATCCATATAAGAATCGGCTTAAACTCGTTTTTTTGCTAGTTTGTATGGCATCACATAATTTTCGAGCTGATTTCTCACCCAGATGTTCCAGATTGGCTAATTGCTCTGGCTTTAAATGATATAAGCCCGACACATCTTTAATTAAACCGTTATCGACTAATTGTTCAACCAGCTTATTGCCCAGACCTTCAATATTCATGGCCTTACGTGAGGCGAAATGCTTAATAGCTTCTTTACGTTGTGCGGGACAAAATAATGCTCCGCTGCATCGGGCAGCGGATTCGGTTTCAACTTTAATGATACTTGAACCACAAATGGGACAATGCTTAGGAAGCTTTATAGGGTGGGTATTGGCAGGTCTTTTTTCTTTAATGACGTTGACGACTTCTGGAATAACATCCCCCGCTCTACGGATAATTACAGTATCTCTTACGCGGATGTCTTTACGTGTCACTTCGTCCATATTATGTAAAGTGGCATTGCTAATGGTAGCTCCACCTACAAAAACTGGTTGTAATCGTGCAACCGGGGTTAAGACTCCAGTACGACCTACTTGAAATTCAATGGCTAAAACTTGAGTAAATTCTTCTTGTGCAGGAAATTTATGGGCGAGAGCCCAGCGTGGCGCACGCGATACAAAGCCAAGCTGTTGTTGTAAGGCAATAGAGTTTACTTTATAGACCACACCATCAATATCATAAGGAAGTGTAGCGCGTTGTTGTTCAATTTTACGGTAATACTTTATGCAGGCTAAAATATTCTTGGCTGTTTGAGTTTGTGGACAACGCGGTAAACCCCACTGTTTAAATTGATTTAAAATCCCAGTATGAGTAGAAGCAAGTCTTGCATCCTTAATTTGTCCGACACTGTGTGTAAAAAAAGCTAAAGAGCGTTGAGCAGTAATTTTTGGATTTAATTGACGTAAGCTTCCTGCCGCTGCATTGCGTGGATTAACAAAAGTTTTCTCACCCGCCTCTTTTAATCGGTCATTAAGCTGTTGGAAAGCTTTTTTTGGAATGTACACTTCTCCACGTACTTCTAAGTCAGTAGGGTAATCTGAACCTCTTAGTTGTAAAGGAATACTCAAAATTGTTCGGACATTTAAAGTTATATCTTCTCCGGTAGTACCATCACCGCGAGTTGCCGCGCGCGTTAGTAGTCCTTTATGGTAGATTAAGCTGACAGCAACACCATCTAATTTGGGTTCACACGCATATTCAATTTCTTTTTCAGTGTGTAACCGTTCCTGGATACGTTTATCAAAAGCTAATACTTCTTTTTCAGAAAAAGCATTTTCCAAAGAAAGCATGGGAACAGCATGCTGGAATTGTTGAAAAGAGGTCAAGGGAGTGCTACCCACTCGTTGAGTAGGTGAGTTAGGGCTAATAAGCTCGGGATATTGTTTTTCGAGATCTTCTAATTCACGAAAAAGCTTGTCGTAATTGGCATCACTAATTGAAGGTTCATCGAGAATATGATAGCGATAATTGTGTTCGTTAATTTTTTTTTTAAGCTGGTCAATTTTTTTTATAATGACATTAGATGTTTTAGGCATAAAGTTTATAGATATAGATCGAAATTAAGTTTTTCGCTTGACCAGCAAAGCGTAATTTTTAATATTATGCTAATACACTCCGGTTGTTTCATTCTCGGGACGTGCTGCTAAAAGTGCTATTATTTGATCATAATAGCAATTAAGATCGTTAATCGGTTGTAATTGTTTATCGCAAAGTATGCCGTCTAAATCTTGGGCTAAGGTTTGTATTGTTTCCCACATTAAATCAAATGTCCTCACTGCAGATTCAACGTTATGAATTGACATAAATAGACATAATCCAGGGCAAACTATCTCTCCAATATTATCTAAATCAAAGGTTCCAGGTTCAATAGCGGAAGCGAGGCTAAACAAGAGTTCTTTTTTGTTTAAAGAATCAGCATAAAAATGAAAAATATTCATTTTGCCATAATGAAAACCTGCACTCGTTAATGTTTGGATGAATTCATATCCTTGAAAAGGTCTTTGTAGGGGGGCCATTAATTGTAATATAATATAATTATCAATGTCATATTGAGCCGCAGAGTTGCTGTGGTTTGTGGTTTCTTTAAGATTTGATTTAGTTATGGTTGGTTCGCGTCGTGAGGTGGATGGTTCGATTTTGGAAGCAGGCTCTGTTAGCGTGTCATTAGTATTTGATTTTATTTTTTCTTTTTTACTACGAAAATTTCCATGCCAGATAATAAGTATTAAACCAAAAACTCCAAGAAAAATAATACTGGGTAAAATAATGAGTAAGTAGTCAATGTCCATTAGATAGGTTCCTCGGCCATAGCAATGGCTTTTTCTAGATCAACGGCAACCATTCGTGATACACCCGGTTCATGCATAGTCACACCTGCTAAATGTTGGGCCATTTCAATCGCTACTTTATTGTGACTAATAAAGATAAATTGTACTTCATTAGACATCTCTTTGACTAACTTACAAAATCTCAGAACATTGGTGTCATCTAAGGGGGCATCAACTTCATCTAGCATACAAAAAGGAGCGGGATTTAACTGGAAAAATGAAAAAACTAAGGCCGTTGCGGTTAAGGCTTTTTCTCCTCCTGAAAGAAGGTGTATAGTGCTATTTCGTTTTCCTGGGGGTTGCGCCATGATGCAGATACCGCTATTCAACACATCAGATTCTTGTAGTTGTAAGGAAGCGACACCGCCCGAAAATAGTCTTGGAAATAATGTCGTAAAATTCTGATTGACCTTATCAAAGGTTTCTTTAAAACGATTACGCGTTTCTTTGTCCATTTTTTCAATGGCGGTTTGTAACATTTCTAAGGCAGTGGTTAAGTCTTTAGATTGCTCTTCTAAGTATTTTTCACGTTCTGAAACTATTTGCTGTTCTTCTAGAGCGGCTAAATTAACTGCGCCGAGCTGCTCAATCCGTTGCGTTATTTTAGTCAGTTGTGCTTCACACTCAGCGATATCTATTTGCTCAGAGGGAATTTCTAATAAGAGTTTTTCCAGTTCATAACCTTGTTCTTGTAATTGTTCCTCTAAGGTTTTCGCACGAACACGTAATTCTTGCGATTGTAAACGTTGTTGTTCTAACGTATCGCGATCTAGGTTAAGGTTGGTTTCCAAGGTTTGTAATTGGCTCTCGACGTGGGCAATGCGATTGTCGACAGTTTCTAATTGGGTTTGGCTTGCTTTAAGTTGTGCGCCTAGTTCGTTTCGTTTTTCAATAGAGTGATTAAGCTGCTGTTCAAGTGAACTTATTGGATTTTCAGCGCCGTCGAGCAGACTATGCAATTGGTTAAGACGTTGTTCCAATTGTAGCTGTTGCTGTTTTATGTTGGATAAAGTATTAAGTTCGGCCTTTAATTGATGGTGTGTTGCTTGTAAACGTAACTCAAGTTGATGAAGTTCAGTTTCATAGGCTTTAGCGCTACCTACCGATTCATTAAGTTGATTCTGTAGGTCTTCTTTATTTTCCAAATGTGCGAGTCTTTGTTTCTCTATTTGCTGTAGCTGAATATCATTAATTTTTTGCTTTTCGTCGATTTGTTGTAATTGTATTAGCGTTGTTTCCTCAATTTGTTTAATTTCTTGCAATTCTTGTTGTATCGCTTGAATGCGTTGTTTCGCTTGATTTAATCGTGCCTGTTGTACAGTTTGGCGTGCACTTAAATCGGCGTGTTGTGCGATTAATTCTGTATGCTGTTTTTGTTGTAATACTTGAGAATCTTCAAGTATTTTTAGCTGCTTTTGAGTATGCTGGAAATATATTTGTTTCTTATCAAGTTGTTCCTGAAGGTCTTGTTGGGTCTTTTGGAGTTGAACTATTTCACGTTCACGTTGTAATAAACCTGCTTTCTGATCAGCATTTGCGGTTAAACGAATCCAATGATTTCCTAAGCAAAATCCTTCGCGAGTGATGATGGATTCATAACTTTTTAATTGCTTGGTATGTTGCATGGCTTCAGCCATCGTTTCTGCCACATAGACTCCGGCTAATAAGTGTTCGAGTGGCCAGGGTGCTGTAAATTTACTACTGATAGGCGCTAGTGCTAACTGATTCTGAAAGGTTGATGCAAAATGTTCACACGGCATTGATTTTGTCATTAAACTGACGGTATTTGGCGGTGGGTTGTTTAAAAAATCGTCTAAAGAATCTCGATCTGTGAAACAGACTGCTTGTATATGTTGATTTAAAGCAAGTTCTACGGCACGTTCCCAGCCTTTTTCAACTTGCAATAACTGGGCTAGTCGGGGTTGCTCCGTCAAATTATGTTTTTTAAACCATTGCGATAAGGTATGTTCACGTTTGCCTAAAGCTTCTTGTTGCAAAGCCATGAGTGAAGCATATTCGCCTTGAGTGATCTGTAATCGGCTTTTTAGTTGATCTAATTCTTTAATTATTTGTTGTAAATTAGAACGTTGCTCAAGAATTTGTTGAGCTGTCTGCTCGTGTTGGGTTTTGCATTGAGTTTGCTTTTCTGCAACTTGTGTTAAAACGGCGTTTAAATCTTCAGGTTGTTCATTCTGAGAATTTAAAATTTTAGCTTGTTCATCATGATCATGCTGCAAACGTTGTATACGCTGCTTTAATGTTTGTAATTGCTGTTGATGATAATGATTTTGTGTTGCGGCACTATGCTGCTGTTGTTTTTGTTCAGAAAAGGAAGTTTGAATTTTTTCCCATTTGTTTTGCCATTCTGTAAAATTTTTTTCAGCCTCTTTTAGTAAAGCTTGACTTTGCTCAGTAGTAGCTTGGAGCTGAGTTTGTTTTTGTTGAAGTTCATTAAGTGTTTGCTTAATTTGGGTTTGATTAATTTCATTGGATTGAAATTCTTGTTCAAGCAGCAATTTCTTTCCATCCAAATCAGCTAGCTCAAGTTGATTTTGTTGCAGTTGCGTGGTTTGTGTGCGTAAATTTTCCTCCAAACGCGTAATAGTATTGCCTAGTTCATAATATTCGGTTTGAAAGTTATTACAATTTAATCTTGCTTGAGTTTGCTGAGCACGATCAGCGATGATTTGTGCAGTTAAATGCTGTTGTTCAAGTTGAGATGTTTGCAGTTGTTCTTCAACCGTTTGTATTTCAGTTAATTGCGTATCTAACTTCTTTTGAAAGGCTTGATAACGTAAGGTTTGTAATTGAGCCTTTAAAAGGCGTTCTTCTTGCTTAAAGTTCTTATAACGTTCTGCTGCATTAGCTTGACGTTGTAGATGTTTAAGCTGTTTGCTGAGTTCTTCTCTTAAGTCATTTAAGCGGTTTAAATTTTCCTGTGTATGTTCTAGACGTAACTCAGTTTCACGACGTCGTTCTTTATATTTTGAGATACCGGCGGCTTCTTCAATATAAGCCCTAAGCTCTTCGGGCTTAGCTTCTACTACACGGGAAATCATACCCTGCTCAATGATGGCATAACTGCGCGGACCTAGGCCGGTACCTAGGAAAATATCGCGTATATCTCGCCTTCGACAGCGTGTCCCATTAAGTGAATAAATTGATTGACCTTCGCGGGTGATTTCCCGTCGTATCGAAATTTGTGTGTAGCTACTGTATTGACCGCCTAGGCTGGCGTCCGAGTTATCGAAATTCAGCTCAATAGCGGCCTTGCCCAGAGGTTTACGGGTATGGCAGCCATTAAATATGACATCATCCAGTGATTGGCCACGGAGTTGCTTTGCGGAACTTTCACCCATAACCCAGCGTATAGCATCGATAATATTCGATTTTCCACAGCCATTGGGTCCTACAATAGCAGTAAGATTGCTAGGAAACACTACCGTGGTAGGGTCAACAAAGGATTTGAATCCCGCTAATTTAATACTTTCTAGACGCATAGGGTATTAATATCAATTTAATATAGGCAAAAGTATAGCATTTATAGAAAATATAAAAGAACAATTAGTTGAATAATAACTAAGAATGCAAGTTTAACGAATAAAATAGGGGGATGAATTAAAAAAGCCTAAACATACGCTCAGTTACGGGAACGTATATTTAGGCTCCGCAGATACATTCTAGTATCGATTGCCTGAGCTACAT
>JBDLTN010000060.1:0-9449 GCA_039805785.1 Pseudomonadota bacterium
TTCACTAAACCTTTTCTTCTTCATTTATTAAGTCTCCTGGATTTTAATTTACCAAAAAACTCTATTTCTTTCCTGGGCATTATAAGGGAGGGTTACCTTGGGAGAAATGTTTACTGAAATTACAGCAGATAATTTTGATCGGGTATGGGAGGAATTATTCGTAGGTGCTAGAGAAGATGAATTATTCAACTGGAAGGATCTTGCTACTAAATACTTTCATCAGGGTGGTTTTATGTATCCCCTCCAAGCAATTGTAGCGGGATGTTTGTCAAAGTTAGGATACAGTACCGTATCCCCTCAAAAGGAATTGCGCTTTACATTTAATAAAAATGGTTTACAAATCAAAGAAAATTTTACCTATACAAATTTACCAAATATTGATGAATCATTAACATTAAACGCAAAGGAAGGTAGTTATCTACTTCGGGGGGAGTTATCACACAGTTTATTTGTTGATATAAATGATAAAAATGCAAATTTTCAACATATTATCGCTGAGGTTAAACTCGATTACAAAAAACCAAAATTAAAAACACATCTAGATGAAAGGAGTGTAATTAAAAAAATCAAGGATTTATTCAAAGAGTTTTTTAAAGATTTAATTCCTAGCTTAAATAACTATGCATTCTTTAAGCCTTCTACCTATAAAGGTAACTTTTGCTTATCGGAGTTTAAAGAAATAGAAGGCACTGAGTATACTAGAATAACAAAATAAAAAAAAGCTAAGCAAAAACTAAAGTGAACGAATAGCTTGTAATACTACAGGGCAAAGCTTAGGATTAGCCACCAGGATATGTCCAGTTTCAAAGTAGTTTTCGTTGCCTTTTAGATCACAGGCAATTCCACCCGCTTCTTTAACCAATAATACTCCCGCAGCCATATCCCAGGGCGCAACTTCAAGCTCCAAAGCAGCATCTAAACGTCCTGCAGCCACATAAGCGAGATCAAGCGCTGCAGATCCGGTTCGGCGTATACCACTGGCTTGGGACATCATGGCGCGTAAGGCCTCTTTATTAATAGAAGCACTAAGCGTGTTAAAGCCACGGCTAGGAATAGTGATTCCGATTAAGGATTCCGGAATACTGAAACGTGAACTGACACGTAAACGACGAGTAAATCGTTGTGTGTTATCTAAATAAGCACCCTGACCGCGTGTTGCTGTAAAGGTTTCTTGGCGTAAAGGGTCATAGATCAAAGCGTGTTCGATATAATCTTTTTCATTGTTTTTAATTGCAATAGATATCGCAAAATGTGGAAAATCATGGACATAATTGCAGGTTCCATCCAACGGATCGATAATCCAAGTATATTTATCGCCGTGTATGGGTTGGCTTTCTTCAGCGATAATACCGTGACTGGGGTAAGCCTCCTGAATGGTGGTAATAATAATCCTTTCGGCTTTTAGATCGATCTCAGTGACAACCCCACGATTGTCCTGTTTATGTTGCATACGAAGTCGGTCTAGACGGTTTATACCTTCTAGAATAGTTTTGCCTGCCAGTCGGGCAGCGCGATCGGCGATATTTAAAAAAGGGTGCATGGATATTGATGGTCGAGTGAAAACTAATACTATATTTTTAAAAGTGTAAGATGATACCATAGCTTATGCATCTAAAATATCTTTAGCTGCAACTCACCTTTACTAGCGATGGATGTAAGTATAAAAGACCTATGTTGAAAGGTTTATAGAAAAAATCATGTCTTTTTCACAAATTCGGATCGTGCTGGTAAATCCAACTGATCCTGGCAATATTGGAGCTACCGCTCGTGCGATGAAAACCATGGGTTTAACCCAACTTTATCTTGTTGAGCCTAAATCTTTTCCGCATGTGAATGCATCGGTACGCGCGAGTAATGCGATTGACGTCTTGGCAGATACCGTCGTTGTTGATCAATTAGCGGCTGCGCTGCAAGATTGTCATTTAGTGTTTGGAACCAGTACGCGAATTCGGGAACTCAATTGGGTTTCTTTAAATGCTCGAACAGCAGCAGAAAAAATTGCCGTTAACCCTAACCAAAAGATAGCAATTGTATTCGGAAGAGAACGCTGTGGTTTGACTAACCAAGAATTACAACAATGTCATTTTCAAATTAATATTCCAGCCAACCCTGATTATAGTTCTTTAAATTTAGCTGCTGCTGTCCAAATCATTTGTTATGAGTTACGAATAGCTTTTTTAACTGAACCTAAACCTAAAGAAAAGGCTATCCAGTTGGCTGATGTCAGAGAACAAGAATATTTTTACCGACACTTACACGATCTGCTCAATAAGATTGAATTCTTAAAACCGATTCGTAGCCAGCAAATTATGGATAGATTACGTCGATTATTTAGCCGATCCGAATTAGATATTAATGAAGTCAAAATTTTACGAGGGATCTTGAGCGCGATTGAAAAAAAATTAGCTACTAAGCCATAAATTTGTCCATTTTCATGAATAATCAATTTAATTGTCAACTGATCAGATCCAGCAAAGCTTCTCATGCGCGCATCACTAAACTAACCACAGCGCATGGCAGTGTGCTCACGCCAGCGTTCATGCCTGTCGGGACACGTGCTTTTGTTAATCATATGACACCTCATGATCTTAAGCATGCAGGTTCGCAAATTATCCTCGGTGGCAATACCTATCATATGTTACTCAATCCCGGCATGGATATAATCTTAGCGAATGGGGGAATGCATCGTTTGATGGCTTGGGAGGGACCTATGTTAACTGACAGCGGCGGCTTTCAAGTCTTTAGCTTATCTAAAAATGCCAAAATTTGTCGTATTGATGCCGATGGAGCGCACTTTAAACATCCCATAACCGGGAAAGTGATCCATTTGACACCCAAAACTTCTATTGCAGCGCAAAGAATTATTGGTGCAGACATCATCATGGCCTTTGATGAATGTACTCCGGAAAATGGCGGCCGAGAAATGGCACTCGCTGCAATGGAACGGACTCATCGTTGGTTATTAGCTTCAAAAGACGCTTTTTTAAATTCGAATGCCGTTTATGCTCATCAACAAGCTTTATTTGGCATCATTCAAGGCGGGAGTTTTAGAGATCTACGTGAATTGAGTACACAATTTATCGTAGACGCACAACTGGATGGTATTGCAATTGGTGGAGAAGTGATTGGTTTCGATATGCAAAAAACCACCGAAGTTATCGATTGGATTCGGCCGTTATTGCCCGATAATAAGGTTCGTTACACCATGGGCGTCGGATTGAATCCGCAAGATTTGATTGATATGGTGGCTAAAGGAATTGATTTATTCGATTGTGTTGCACCCACGCGCAATGCGCGACATGGTGCTCTTTACCATGGAAATGTTATCAAAAAAGATAATTGGTTAGAATTTGTCAGTGAAAAAAGTCAATCAAGAATTTTGATTAAAAAATCAATTTATGCAAAAGATGAAGCCCCTATTTTAGCAGGATGTTTATGTTATACTTGTCGGCATTTTACACGTGCCTATTTACATTTTTTGTTTAAACAAGGATCGTCTCTTTATAACCAGCTGGCGTGCATACATAATATACATATTATGCACAATGTTTGTGAACAAATTCGATGCTTAATCTTTGATGAATAAGTGACGAAAAATCTTAGTATATAATTGCCAGCGGTAATTGTTTATCGTTGTCTGCGAAATAACATTGTTACAAAAGCAATAATAGCTAATATGATGAATATAAAAAAGATGATTTTTGCTATACCAGCCGCTACGGCAAAAACACCGGTAAATCCAATAATGGCAGCAATGATAGCAATAGCTAGAAAGATAAATGCCCACGCTAACATAATATTTCTCCTTTATCTCAATTGGTTTAAGCCTTAAGGTTAGTTGATGAATCCAGTAGTCGCAAGTGGCGATATGCATTCTTAGAAAAGTGTCGTCATATTTTGGTCGTTTTGACAACAGGAGTATAAAATATGTCTATAAACGAATCACAAACAATAGATACTATCTTAAAAGAAATCAAAACTTATCCACCGTCAAAAAAATTTTCGGATCGGGCGACGATTAAATCCATGGCAGAATATGACGAGATTTATCGTTATTCAATGGAACAGCCCGAACAGTTTTGGGCGAACATTGCCAGTGAACTCCATTGGATGGAACCTTGGGAAAAGGTATTAACTTGGCAGGAACCCGATGCGAATTGGTTTGCAGGCGGTAAAACCAATCTGGCTTATAATTGTCTGGATCGGCATCTGCAACATTATGCTCAAAAAATTGCTTTGCTTTGGCAAGGTGAACCGGAAGAAAAACGTCAATTCACTTATCAGGAATTACATCAAGCGGTTTGTCAATTTGCTAACGGCTTAAAAAAAATAGGTGCAAAAAAAGGTGATTGCATTACGCTGTATATGCCTTTAGTACCAGAGCTCATCATTGCCGTTTTAGCGTGTGCACGTTTAGGCTGCATGCATAATGTTGTGTTTGGCGGTTATTCAGTACAAGCTTTAGAAACGCGTATTCAAGATTCAAAATCTAAATTTGTAATTACCGCAGACGGTGGTTATCGACGTGGCAAGATCATTCCACTCAAACAGACTATGGATGAAGCCTTACTCAATTGCCCTTTAGTGGAAAAGCTTATTATTTATCAGAAAACTCATACTGATATTTGTTTAAAAGCAAACCGAGATATTTGGTGGCATGATGTGATAGCAGACACGGATGTTTATTGTCCAGCTGAAGCCATGGATAGCGAAGATCCGCTTTTTATTCTTTATACTTCCGGTTCTACTGGAGAACCAAAAGGAATTTTTCATTCGACTGCCGGATATATGGTAGGTGCGTATTACACTTCCAAAATAGTCTTTGATTTAAAACCAGAAGATGTTTATTGGTGTACTGCCGATGTGGGTTGGATTACTGGCCATACCTACGTTGTTTACGGACCCTTACTGAATGCGACCACCGTGCTAATCTATGAAGGGGCACCTGACTGGCCTAAACCAGATCGTTTTTGGCAACTGATTGAATCCTACCAGGTCAGTATTTTTTATACCGCACCGACTGCAATACGTTCTTTTATGAAATGGGGAAATGATTGGTTAGCTAACAAGGATTTATCCAGTTTAAGATTGCTTGGCAGTGTCGGTGAACCCCTAAATCCGGAAGCTTGGATATGGTATTTTGAAAAAATTGGCAATAAACAATGCCCTATTGTTGATACTTGGTGGCAAACCGAAACGGGCTCGATCATGATCGCACCCGTTCCTGGTGCAACACCCACTAAACCGGGCTCCGTTACTAAACCTTTACCGGGTGTGGCAGTGGATATTGTGGATCCGGCGACTGGTTTAAAGGTTCAATCAGGAAAAGGCGGTGCTTTAGTCATACGTCAACCTTGGCCAAGTATGTTGCGCGGCATTTGGAATGATCGAAAAAGATATATAGAACAATATTGGTGTAAGGTTCCGCATGCTTACTTCTCAGGCGATAGTGCGCATTTTGATGCAGAGAATTACATTTGGATCATGGGACGTAGCGACGATGTGATTAAAGTTTCTGGACATCGTTTAGGATCGGCAGAAATCGAAGCCGCATTGGATAGTTATCCGACCGTTGCTGAATCTGCGGTAGTTCCTATTCCAGATAAAACAACCGGTCAGGCCATAGTCGCTTTTGTGGTGTTAAATGACACTGAAGTTCCTACGCCTAGCTTAAGGACAAATATTATTAACCAGGTTAGAATGACTATAGGTGCTTTGGCGCAACCTAAACGTTTAATTTTTACGGTGGCCTTACCAAAAACACGCTCTGGAAAGATTATGCGTCGTTTATTACAAGATATTGCTGTCAATCGCCAAATTGAACAGGATACATCGACATTAGAAGACTTTTCTGTCCTTAAACAAATCCAAGAACATCAGAAACAAGAACAACAAAACGGAGAATCTAATAACCATTATGCAGAATAAAAATGTCATTATTATTCCAGCACGTTATCAATCAAGTCGTTTTCCTGGAAAACCCTTAGCACTGATTAAAGGACATAGTTTAATCTATCGAGTTTGGTCAATTGCAAAGACCATTAAGGGAATAGATGACGTTTACATTGCCACGGATCATGTGGATATCCAAACCCATGCGTTAGGTTTTGGTGCAAAGGTTTTGATGACCGAAAACTGTAATAATGGCACTGAGCGCTGCTTTGCTGCACTTTCTTTATTACCCGATAAACCGGAGATTATTTTAAATTTACAAGGAGATGCTGTATTAACTCCTCCTTGGGTTATCCAAGCCTTAATCGATACCATGAGTCACAATTCACAATTAGAAATAACGACATTGGCAACGCAAATTAGCAAAGCAAGTTATTCCTTGATGCAAAAGGCCAAAGCAAAAGGTGAGGTGGGTGGTACGATGGTTGTCTGCGATAAGGATTTTAATGCCATGTATTTTTCCAAAAGTATGATTCCGTATTTAAGAGAAACACAGATAGATTCTCCTCCGTTGTATCGGCATATTGGATTGTATGCTTATCGCTATTCAGCACTCGAAAACTATATTGCATCAGCGTCTACTCCCTTGGAACGATTAGAAGGTCTAGAACAATTGCGAATATTAGAAAATGGCAAACCGATTCGCGTGGTATTAGTGGATTATAATGGGCATACCCACGCTTCAGTTGATAGTCCAGAAGATGTTATAAGGGTTGAAGAATTAATAGAAGCAGAAGGCGAATTAGTCGTATTGTGAAAAACAGATGAAAATTATTTTATCCCGACATGGTAATACCTTTTCAGTCACTGATCCTGTGGTTTGGGTAGGTGCTACACAAGATTTACCGCTAGTTGATTCTGGTATATTACAAGCACAATGTTTGGCGCAAGCATTACAAAAAGCAGATATACATCCCAAGGCAGTGTATTGCGGTCCTTTAAAAAGAACGCGCGATTATGCAGCGATGGTGTTAGAACAAATTCATTCAGCTAAAAAACCTATTATCGATCCGCGTTTAAATGAGATTGATTATGGAAATTGGGCGGGTTTGACGAATACACAAATTCAAGAAATAGATGAAGGTGAAGAATTGTCTGCTTGGGAAAATTTAAGTGCTTGGCCAAAATTTGCGGGATGGTCAGGTTCGCCTACGCATATGATCAAAGAAATCAGAGAATTTAGCAGAGATCTTACCAAGAAATATGCTGCAACCGATACGATTTTAGTCATTAGCAGTAATGGCCGATTACGCTATTTCTTAAAACTTATTCCTGATTTATTTGAACAGCATGTGCAGAGTAAAACATTCAAGGTTGCAACCGGAAATATTTGTTTGCTTTCTTATGAGAATCGAAGGTGGCAAATGCAATTTTGGAATAAAAAACCTGAATACTTATTACAATTGTTTTAAAGCCAACTTATCTTACAGCAGCGAGGAAAGGCTTAGGTTCTGGATAAAATACTTCCAGGGACAAAAAAATAATTACTCAACAAAAAAATTAAAATAAGTATTTTTATAAGGTTCATTTTTTAAAGTAAAATGCCACCATTCAGTTTTTATCGGTCTAAAACCAAATTTGATCATTAACGATCGTAACAACATCCGGTTTTTAAATTGCATTGCAGTGATATCTCGATTATCGGGATGTGATAGCGGGTCGAGATAATCAAACGGTGTACCCATATCCAATATTTGATTATTTTTAAGATCGACTAAGGTTAGATCGACTGTGCTTCCCCGAGTGTGGCCGGAACGACGTGCAATATAATTGAGTTTAAAAAGATTGTTTTTATCAATGTTGGGATAAAAGAGATTTTTTGTGGTTTGATCCTCAGGATTTTGACTCCATAGGATGAAATCGTTGACTGCCATTTGCGGGCGATAACAATCGTAAACCAATAAACCCAAATTTTGTTTATTTAATTCGGTTTGCACTTTCAATAAAGCATAAGCTGCAGCACTGGTTAAGAGACAGACTGGTTTCTTATAGCCAGCAATGGGCCGACCTACAAAATTATTATGACCAAAATATCGGATGTCTTGCCGAATATTAGGAATAATCTCAGTGACGTAGACAAAATTATCAGGTTTTTCTTCTGCAAAAACATCCATAACCATAAACATCAGCAACAAAAAGAAAATAGGATACCTTGTAAAGACTATTTTAAGCATAACCTATTAAAGAATAAAAAATTCCTATTTATTTTATACAAAAGCATTAGGTCTTCACCATATCCTAAATAAGCTTAGACTATCTGATGAGTTTGTTTTGAGATCAAAAATTTTTTAACACGCGCCCACTTTTAATTTGCCATTACAATTATTCAGTTTTTTGACTTCATCCACGGTATAAAATAAAGAATAATCTGAACCAATGATATCTTTATGTTCTTTATCATAATTCGCGGTGTAACTTCCATTAGCAACTTCACTACCATCCGGTTTTTTACAATGTACATACATGCCACATTTGTTATCAATTGCTTTTGTTCCAAAAGCAGGGTAACAGCTTTGGTAAGCGGGAGAGGATTTCCAGGCTGCTCGACATTCCTCGGTTGTCACAGCAAAAGCACTCGAGCTTAAGATGAATAAACTGGCGGTTAAGCAAGATAATAAGAACGCTTTCATGAGATTCCTTTTACAATGAGAGATTCAACTGGATTATAGAAGAAATTTCCCAGGATCTGTATGGTCAAAACTTAAATTGTTTGCAGAGAGATACCCATTATATTTCGAGTAATAAAAATTCAAGACGAAATTGCTAATCTTGTCTAAATTAGCTACAATTTGGCTCCTTTCTTAGTGAAGGGCCCTTAGCTCAGTTGGTTAGAGCAGCGGACTCATAATCCGTTGGTCCTAGGTTCAAGTCCTAGAGGGCCCACCAGAAAATAGACTAAAATTAAATACTTACCTATTTCACACTTTATTTGCAGCTTGAGCATATTAGCAGCTTGAGCATATTAGTTGATTCGATTACTGACCTTCTTAGCCCTTCGTCTGATTGTAAAAAATAGATAATAATGTAACCATGTAAGTTTTCCTTAAAGCTAAATGAAGATGGAAAGTAAACATTTACTTGCTCAATTGAATCAAAAGAGAAGACTTACGCTCATTGAAAGAATTGCTTAACGAGTTGATTCTCTTAAGAAATGGAAGATTTAGTATTTTGAACTACTCAGTGCAAAGATTAAATTTTGCTTTGCAAAATCATCAAATTTCGGATCCAATAAATCAGTTAAAAGAAAAAGTTGATCATAATGAGAATATGTGCACTGATTACGAAAATAAAATTATCGCTAGTCAAAGAGGTATTGAAATTACTAAGCAAGAAATTAAAATTTTAGAACAGCTTCTTGGCACATTTCCTGATATGGAATAGTTCAGACTTGATGTGACACAAAGGAATGAGTAAGGTTACCCGTTTTGAGAAGTCGAGAAACTTTAATCAAAACACAAAGGGTAACCTTAGATGCTACATAGTAATGAAAGAATAAT
>JBDLTN010000061.1:0-9424 GCA_039805785.1 Pseudomonadota bacterium
TCAATAATTTTCGTAGGTTATCAAAAGATTATGAAATAACGACTTCTTCGGCTGAAAATTACGTCATTATCGCTCATTTTTTTGGACTTCTTAAACGGATAAAATAGCATGAAGACGGGTTCTTATAATAAATAAGGATAAAAATTATCATGGATAAAATTTCTTTGGGCCAAGAACTTCCTATAGATCCTTTTGAGTTGACCCAGCTAAATAAAGACGATGTTATTATTTCCGGTCCAAAAAATGGATTGTTATGGCGCGGTGAAGAAGCTAACCCGACTGACTTAAAAGAGAGCTTAAAAAAAGTTTTTGAAACTGGTTTTACTTTAGGGAATGAGCAAAGTCCTTTAGCAGAATTACCTTATATTAAATCCCATTCAAATTTTATTTGCGCATTCAATACCTATTATATTGTTAAAAATAATGGTAAAAAAATTTTGTTGGCCAAAAACATGAGCAAGCTGCTGCTGGATTGTACGGATATATTTATTTGATCGATACAGAAAATCTAGAAAGTATTCCTTTGTGTGAGCAAAATTTAAATAATTCAACTTTTGTAGCTGGTTATATTGGTGAACAACTTAGTGAAGGACCAGAATATGCTGTTATTTCTAGAGTAGAACCTGAAAATATTATGGGTGCTATGCCTTCTTCTAAAGAGGCTGCTTTTGCTTTAGGAGTTAAAGAGAATAGTTTTATCAAAAATCCCGCTTATAAGAAAATTTTTGATTGCGAAAAAGTACAACAGGCTATAGGAAGAGAGTTTTCATTGATAGTACCTGAACGTCTTAATATAAATCCCGATTTACCTCTAAATGAAGTTTATCAGCGCTATAAACAGGCGGAAGAATCTAATAATCAGCAAGCAACAAGTAGTCTAGGCGCATCATCTTCGCAAAATCGTAGTAGCGTTATTTTTTTTCGAGGTAATATAGATAAATTTCCTTCTCAGGAAACCTCTAAATCACCGCATCCTTAATGGGGTCGTGCGATAAGATAAATTAAACCGTTACACGTGCAAATAGGGATCGAGCGAGTGTATGATTATCAATAAACTCTAGCTCGCTACCTAATGGGACACCATGCGCAATACGGCTAATCTTAATCCCCTTTTGTTTAATCAGTTCAGTGAGATAGTGGGCGGTTGCTTCACCTTCTACAGTGGGATTAGTGGCTAAAATGATTTCTTGGGGGGGATGGGTAGTGATGCGTTGCACTAAGTATTTGATGCCTAGTTCTTCAGGGCCTATGCCATCAAGCGGCGATAAGCGTCCCATCAGAACAAAATAATAGCCACGGTAGCTGGCAGTTTGTTCGATAGCGAGTACATCAACCGGTGTTTCAACCACACAAAGCAGACTACTATCTCGATTTGGACTTGAACATAACGTACAAATAGGTGTTTCACTCAAACTTCGGCATTGCTCGCAATTTCCGACTTCTTGAATCGCTTGTGCGATAATTTTTGCCAATGCGGATCCATCAGCGCGTGCTCTTTCTAGTAAATGAAAAACCATGCGCTGCGCAGATTTAGGACCCACTCCTGGCAAGCAACAAAACTGTGCGATCATTTGTGTTATCAAAGGACTAAATGCCATAGGTATTTACATCTATTTAAGCTGAATACTGAATGGCTTATTCATCAGTCGTCGTTGCTATATCACTGCTAAATTTTGTTTGCATCAGATTAGTTAAATCATTTAATTTTTGACGTGATGCTTCGTCAGTTTTTTTTACTGCATCATTAAATGCGCCAATCAATAATTCCTTTATCGGTTCAATGTCGATAGACTTAACATTGTGCCTACCATCCATTTCAATTTTAACTAAACCGCCACCTGCCTCTCCGGTAACCACTATTTTTGCTAATTCGGCTTGAGCAGATTGCATTTTGGATTGCATCTCTTGAGCTTGTTTTAATAACGTGTCTAGGTCAACTTTCATATTCATTTTATTTTCCTCTTGTAGGCCCCTCAAGATACTAGCTTGTCTCTTGAAGCGCAATTGGTATATATGGGTTTATTCAAGCTTTTCATCCAGTAGCTGAATCGATTCAGGTTGTAGTTTAGCATCAAATGTCTGCATAATCGCTTGAATAGTAGGATCTTCTTGCAACGCGGCCGTCGTTTTTTCTAAACGTTGTGATTTATTTTGCTGTTCCAGACGAGCGGGCGTCGATAAGTCGGTATCGCCGAGGATAATCTCTAAGGTGGTGGGTTGGCCGAAATAGTCGGAAAATGCTTGAGCTAGTTTGGTTTCTTGCTTAACACTGCGAAGTGCGGTCTGTCTAGGGTCTAAATATAAAGAAAGGTGGTTGTTTTGATAATCCTGTAAAGCGCATTGCTGGGCCAAGGCATAGGTTAAGCCCGTTAAGTTCAATTGTTTGATAAGTGTAGGCCAGTGTAAGCTCTTTTGTGGTTTTGGCTGTTGTTCTCTTGCTTGATCTACTTTCTGTGCGACGCTTCTTTTCTCGGTCACGCTAGGTGGAATAGTTGATTTTGCTAAATGGTGTTGGCCAGTTTGTTCAGTTACGGGTTTAAAAGCGAGTAGTCTTAGCAACATCATTTCAAAGCCTAGACGAGGTGTGGGGGCTAGCGCTAGATCACGTTGACTAAATAAAGCAATTTGATAATAAAGTTGTATATCTTCAGGCGAAAGTTTTTTAGCTAAGTTGATAACAGTTTGAGGGTAGTTGGCTTCAGTCTTAAATCGCTGACTTAACGCCATATTATGTAAAAAAGTAATGAATTCAGCGATAACCCACGAAAAATCTACCGCTAACTCATTTAATTTTTCGACAAGTGACCAAAGCTGTGTAGTATCTTCTAAAATCAGTGCTTCAATTAAACTACTTACTTCGGTGTCAGCGATTTGACCGAGTAAGGTATTAATATCCTGTTGGGTAAGATGGTGATTGGTATAAGCTATTGCTTGATCCAATAAACTTAATGCATCCCGTAAACTACCTCGTGCAGCATGAGCAAGCGGTGAGAGTGCCGCGGTCTCATAAGGAATATTTTCATTGTTTAGCACGTTGGCGAGATGATCACTGATTTGCGTAGCAGAAATAATTTTTAAATGAAACTGTAGACAACGAGAAAGTATTGTGGCAGGTAAACGTTGTGGGTCAGTCGTGGCTAATAAAAAAATCACACGCGGCGGAGGTTCTTCGAGCGTTTTTAATAAGGCATTAAAACTATGTGAGGAAAGCATGTGCACTTCGTCAATAAGGTAAATTTTATAACGGCCTTGACTGGGTGCATAATGAACATCAGCCAATAGATCACGCGTATCTTCTACTTTGGTGCGTGATGCGGCATCGACTTCAATGAGATCAGTGAAACGATTCGTATTAATTGCAAGGCATGCGCTACATTGATTACAAGGTTCAGGTGTGATCTTGGTTTGACAATTTAAACATTTTGCGAGTAAACGCGCTAAGGTGGTTTTTCCAACCCCGCGTGTGCCTGTAAAAAGGTAAGCATGATGAATGCGTTGTGTATTCAGTGCATTTTTTAGGATGCGACAAGTCGATTCTTGACCAATTAATTGATCAAATGATTGAGGCCGATATTTCCGTGCAAGGACTTGATAACTCATTAAGAACCACCTTGACCTGATCATCAGATCTTTAATGGAGGCGGTTATAGCAGCCGCACCTCGGCACCCGCATGGACAACTACCGCTGCTTCCTTCCGGATCTGACGGGGTTCGCTGCTTTGCGTTGCGAAGGGACCGATATAACCACCATTGGCGGAGAGAGCGGGATTCGAACCCGCGGTAGGGATGAACCTACACACACTTTCCAGGCGTGCTCCTTAAGCCGCTCGGACACCTCTCCCAGAAAGTTGCCAGGTTAAACTAGAATACCTAATTTGGCAATTAGGATTATCAGGAATTGATGAATTAGATGAAAACAGTTACATAATTTCGTATACAATAACAACCCCTTTAAATAAATGCTTATTTTTATATTTAATTCATGGGTTTTTATGTTAGACGAATCATATTCGGCAGAAGTTTTATCGAGAAGAACATTTGCAATTATCTCTCACCCTGACGCGGGAAAGACGACATTGACAGAAAAATTGTTGTTGTGGGGAGGTGTCATCCAACTTGCCGGAACGGTTAAAGCACGCAAAGCCGCGCACCATGCGACTTCTGATTGGATGGCTTTAGAAAAGGAGCGAGGAATTTCTGTAACAACTTCCGTCATGCAATTTCCTTATCAAGGTTGCATTTTTAATTTATTAGATACACCGGGCCATGCTGATTTCTCTGAGGATACCTATCGTACGTTAACAGCTGTGGATTCTGCTCTAATGGTGATTGATGCGGCTAAAGGTGTAGAGCCGAGAACAAAAAAGTTATTAGAGATTTGTCGTCTACGCCAAATTCCAATTTTGACATTTATTAATAAAATGGATAGAGAAGCACGTACATCCATCGAGTTATTAGACGATATTGAATCAACATTGGGAATTGCATGTGCGCCAATCACTTGGCCTATAGGTATGGGAAAACAATTTAAAGGTATTTATCATACCTTAGAGGATAAAGTTTATTTTTATGCGCCATCAAGTAATTTAAAGCGAAAAGAAGGCGAGTGTTTTACAGGTATTAATCACCCTATAGTGAAAGAGCGGATTGGCGTTTTGTTTGATGAGCTACAGGATGAATTGGCTTTGATTAGGGGGGCGAGTGCAGATTTTAATGAGCAAAGTTATCTTGCTGGAAAATTAACACCGGTTTTTTTTGGTTCAGCGATTAATAATTTTGGCATACAGGAGTTATTAGCCGCTTTTGTAAAATATGCGCCTAGTCCGCAAGCTAGACAAACTGACGTTCGAATGGTGCAACCGGAAGAAAGTAATTTTAGTGGATTTGTGTTTAAGATTCAGGCAAATATGGATCCTGCGCATCGCGATCGCGTCGCTTTCTTACGAATATGTTCTGGAAAATACACACCGGGCATGAAATTATTTCATGTTCGAACCCAGCGAGAGATGACAGTACATAATGCACTGACTTTTATGGCGGGTGACAGAGTGAGAGCCGAAGAAGCATGGCCAGGAGATATTATTGGTTTACATAACCATGGTACGATACAGATCGGCGATAGTTTTACATTGGGCGAAACACTAAAGTTTATTGGTATTCCCTCGTTTTCACCTGAATTATTTCAACGGGTTCGTCTAAAAGATCCGTTGAAATCTAAAGCTTTGTTAAAAGGGTTAATGCAGCTCTCTGAAGAAGGAGCAATACAGATTTTTAGATCCCTAAGCAGTACCGAATTAATTTTAGGGGCAGTAGGTATTTTACAATTTGATGTGGTGGCTTACCGATTAAAGCATGAATACCGAGTAGAATGCGCCTATGAATCAGTTAATATTGTGGCAGCGCGCTGGGTAAGTTCGGAGGATCATAAACAATTAAAGGAATTCCAACATCGACTCATTCTAAACTTAGCCTATGATGCGAAAGAAAATCTGATTTATTTAGCACCGAGTCAGGTTAATTTAAAGCTGACAATGGAACGTTGGCCAGCTATTTGTTTCTCACAATTAAAGGAGATTTAAGCTTTAGTTGAAGTTTGTACGTCAAGAAGGAAAAAAATATGAAAGAAGAAGCCTATCAGCATTTATTAGCAACGATCATCAAAAATGCTAGATTTGCGGAGAATGCTAATCGTGCAAAGTCAGATTTTATCTCGAATTTAAGTTATGAATTGCGTACTACCTTGGCTAATATTATTGGTATTGCGCAATTATTAAGTATGGATTGTTTATTACCCACTCAACAACGTTATGTAACAGATATTCTTGAAGTATGTGAAACTATTTTGCCTTTAGTAAATCGGATGCTGAATCTTTCCGAGTTAGAAGCGCAACATATCGAACTACAATCCTGTACTTTTAATTTAAAACACTTGCTGGAAAAGATGATTAGTCAATTATCATATCAGGCAGGCATGCGTGGTTTACAGCTAATTCTTGATTATCCAGAAGATATTCCATTTGTTTGGATTGGTGATCCGAATTTGATTTATCATATTTTGTTTCATTTAAGCAGTCATGCTTTAATCAATACGGAACAGGGTAGGGTTATGATACAGGTTGTAAGTGCTATAAAAGGATCGGTTTGCTTAAATACCGAACTTATATTTAGTATTAAAGATACCGGAAAGGGTATGGGCGAAGCAGAGTTATTAGAATTAAATGCTTGTTTTAAGCAATTTAATCATCAGAAAAATCGGCACTATAGGACATTCAATTTAAGTTTAGGTATTATTTTAACTTATTTACGCGTATTAAAAGCAAGCTTAGAAATTGAAAGTACGGTTGGAAAGGGAAGTCATTATATTTGCCGAATTCCTTTAAAAGAATTTGAAGAGGAACCATACACTGAAACTATCGTAACAGAAAAAAATAATTTAGTTATTGCCAATTCGGTGATATCGAGATTACGTATTTTGGTGATAGAGGATAATGAAGTTATTCAGCGTATTTATAGTTTGCTTTTAAAAAAAAACGAATAGCTTTTGATATCGCCAGTAATGCTGAAATGGCCTTAAAGTATTATATGCAGAATCAATATGATCTTATTCTCATCGATATTACACTGCCGGATAGTGATGGTATTACTATTACACAGATCATTCGACAACAAGAAGCCGATAAAGAACACATTCCAATAATTGCATTAACAGCTTACGGACAGTTTGCCGACCAACAACGATTTCTTCGAGCCGGTATCGATGAAGTATTGGTTAAACCTATTAAATTAGAACAAATGGATTATCTATTAGAAAAATGGATACTACCTAAAAATAGTGAATGTTTGAATCTAAATTAAGCAAGTTGTTTTATTTGTAAACGCTCTTGCTCTAAAAAGACTTGTACACTGCCTTTGTTTAACGTTGGCTGTAAATCTAGCAAATCTTCACTTAACCAATAATGCCCGGCAATTGCTACGAGCTCAGCTTCTAAGTTCTGACAAAAAATATGCGCGTGTTGGTTTCCAGAAACTCCGGCTAACGCACGACCTTTTAATCGGCCATAAATATGAATATTACCATCGGCTAAAAGTTCAGCTCCAGGACTGACCGAGGCAATTATGATGAGATCACTATTTTTTGCATAGATCTGTTGGCCGGAGCGTACTGGCTGGGTAATCAGTTTAGAATGTATGGCGGGTGTTGGCACATGGGATTTGGTAGCTGCGTCGCTAGTGGTTTCAGTTTTAATATTAGCGAGTATCGCTAGCCCTGATTGTATCGCTAAAGTTTGTTGTTCAGCACTGCCGCCACGAATGCCAACCGGAATTAAGCCATAGCCGCGTAAACAACTAATAATCGCAGGGAAATCAATAAGGCTCGTTGTTGTAGATAAAGAAAATAAATCTAAAATAATGGGTAATTGTTGGAAGAAACGTGGCGTTTGCTCAACCAAAGGTTTTAGTTGTTGATGAACTAATTGTGCGTCAGCGTTTAATAAATGAAATGTTGTTAATGTAAATAAGCTCGCCTTTAACTTAAAGGCTTCTTGTGATGTTCCCATCAAACTGTGCATAAATAGTCCACCTGGTCGCTATAAAATGTCGAAATAAAATAGACATTATATACTAAAACTTAATAGTGAATGCGCGCCTTAAATTTTATAGGGTGGTGAAGGATGGAAAAAATTTGGTTGAATCGTTATCAGCAACAAGTTCCAGCTGAGATTAATCCTGATATTTATCAATCACTGGATCGACTATTTACCGATGCTTGTAAAAAATTTCATTCGCTACCTGCGTTGAGTTTTTTCCAACAATCGATTAGTTATGGGCAATGGGCTAATTTTAGTCACTGCTTAGCCGCCTATTTACAACAGCAACTGAAGTTGAATAAAGGAACTAAAGTTGCACTTATGCTACCGAACTGTCCACAATATATGATTTCAATTTTTGCGATATTGCAAGCAGGATTGGTAGTGACTAACGTCAATCCTTTTTATACCTTACCTGAATTTGTTCAACAAGTTGATCATTCACAAGCAGAGTTACTAATTATATTAAGTAATTTTTTACCCAATGTAATCCAGTCATTAGAAAAAACGCGGGTAAAATACGTTATTACGACCCATTTAGGCGATATGCTCACTTGGCCGCGGTCTTGGTTGGTGAATATTTCTGCTGATTGGTTACTAAAAAACCAAAAGCAAAAAAATCCTGCAGTCCACCCGATTGAGTTCTTAGCGGCAATTAAAATGGGGCGAAAGTTAACTTTATCAACGGTTATAACTAAAAGAGAAGATCTGGCTTTTCTACAATATACTGGAGGCACGACTGGGGTTCCTAAGGGAGCGATGTTAACCCATCGTAATATGCTAGCCAACATAGAACAATTAACGGCTTGGGTCAGGCCTATTTTATGCGAAGGTCAAGAAACCTTTATTTCTGCCTTACCGTTGTATCACATTTTTTCGTTGATGGTTAATGGTTTAATGTGTGTGCGTTTAGGTGGGAAGAATTGTTTAATTCCCGATGCTCGTAACATTAAACAATTGATTCGGGTACTTGCAAACACTAGATTTAGTACTTTGCTGGGGGTTAATACATTATTTAAAGCACTTCTGCGACATCATGCATTTACAAAATTAGATTTTAGTCATTTAAAGATCGCCTTAGGGGGAGGTGCGCCAATACAATCGAGTGTTAAAGTTTGCTGGAAAGAAGTAACAGGAAAATTATTGTTAGAAGGTTATGGTTTGACTGAAGCATCGCCGGTGGTATGTGCCCCACCTTGGGATTTAGTAGTAGCCGGTGATCATGTCGGCTTGCCACTTCCTTCCACAGACATTCGTCTTTGCGATGATAAAAAAAATACAGTGAACATTGGTGAGATAGGTGAGCTATGCGTGAAAGGTCCGCAAGTTATGCAAAATTATTGGATGCAAGCAGCTGATGTAGAATATGCATTAACTCCCGATGGATGGCTGTTAACCGGCGATTTAGCGCGCATCGACCATCAAGGTTTTGTGTTTATCGTTGGGCGAAAAAAAGAATTAATTTTAGTCTCAGGTTTTAATGTCTATCCAGAAGAAGTGGAACATGTTATTCAACAAAATTTAAAAGTTAAAGAGGTCGCTGTGATAGGAATTCCATCCGATAAAACCGGTGAAGCGATTAAAGCCTTTGTCGTGAAAGCAGATGAAAGCCTTACTGCAGAAGAGTTATTAGATTACTGCCGTTCTGCACTGACTGCCTATAAGCTACCACAAGAAATTACATTTTTGAATCATCTGCCCAAATCCATGTTGGGAAAAATTTTAAAGAAAGATTTACATTAATTTAATTTTTAATATTTATTTAATTTTTTATTTGTACATTTTTTTAAAAATAAATTTTATTGACAATTTTATTTATTAAAAGTAGCCTAGAA
>JBDLTN010000062.1:0-9264 GCA_039805785.1 Pseudomonadota bacterium
GATAGAAACATTTTTTGAGGGTAAAAAAATCTGGCAGGAAAAAGTTGACAGTCTTAACTTCAACTGACAGTAAGCACGACTGAAAAAACGGGTAACTGTCACATTAAGTTTGAACCACTACACATTAACTGTATGCTAAAATTAACATCTTTTATTATAAAATTTTAAAAAGCTATGGAATATAAAACATCTGATCCAAGGCAAAAACAACGTGGAGCTGAAAAGATGGCTCGCATCCCAATCAAAATTGAGCCTACTACTCCAATACGTAAGCCAGATTGGATACGTATTAAATTACCGACAACAACAGCTGTCGATCAACTTAAAACGATGTTACGGGAAAATCGCCTTCATACAGTATGTGAAGAAGCTTCTTGTCCAAATTTAAGTGAGTGTTTTAGCCATGGTACAGCTACTTTTATGATCATGGGAGACAAATGTACTCGTCGGTGCACGTTTTGCGATGTTGGCCATGGTCGACCTGATCCATTAGATCCAGATGAACCAAATAATCTTGCAAAAACGGTTAAACAAATGGGGCTTCGCTATGTTGTCATAACATCAGTTGATCGGGATGATCTACGTGATGGGGGAGCAGCTCACTTTACTGCATGCTTACAAGCATTACGCCAAAATTGTCCTAGCTTGACCATAGAAGTACTCGTACCCGATTTTCGTGGACGTATGGAAATCGCTTTAAATGCTATCGCACCTGAATTGCCTGATGTGTTTAATCATAATATTGAAACGGTACCACGTTTATATAAACAAGCACGACCTGGTTCAGATTATAAGTGGTCGTTACAATTATTACTTGAGTTTAAGAATCGCTTCCCAGGAATACCTACCAAATCGGGGCTCATGCTAGGACTAGGAGAAACTTTAGAAGAAGTTAGAGAAGTCATGCAAGATTTACGTAAGCATCAGGTTGATATGATCACACTAGGTCAATATCTCGCTCCTAGCCGCCATCACTTTCCTGTTGCACGTTATGTGACTCCCCAAGAATTTAAAGATCTCGGTCATTTAGCAAAAGAAATTGGGTTTATTCGTGTGGCGAGTGGACCGCTAGTCCGTTCTTCATATCATGCCGATAAACAAGCCGCTGGAGAGAATGTAGCCTAATGACACTTCCCGATCTCAAACCTTTTTTTGATTGGCTACAAATTCATCCCTATTTAGCGGGTCTAATTACTTATTTTGTTTGTTTTCTTGAATGTTTGGTGATGATAGGCTTTCTAGTCCCTGGGACTGTTTTCATGACTGCTATCGGCACTTTAATAGGGGTAGGGGTTCTACAATTCACGCCCATTGTTTTATGGGCAATTGCTGGAGCTATCACCGGTGATGTATTAAGCTTTTGGACAGGTAAGCATTACCATCATCATACAAAAGATTTTTCACTCTTCCGTCGTTATCCGAAACTTTTATGGAAAGGAGAAGCTTTTTTTGATAAGCATGGTGGGAAAAGTATTTTCTTCGGTCGATTTTTTGGACCTATTCGCGCTATCTTGCCTTTTATTGCCGGAATGGTACGTATGCCATGGCGTCAGTTTTTGATTGCTGACATTATTTCCGCAATTGCCTGGGCACCGGCTTATATGTTGCCAGGTATTCTTTTAGGTCAAGCTTCTCAACAATTACCTCCGGAGGTAGCAACAAAATTAATTATTTTTGTTGTATTACTTTTACTGTTTATATGGTTAGTTTATGCATTTATAAAATCATGTTATGCATGGTTTAGTCGTTTACTAGATAAGCAGGTCGCTTATCTTTGGCATTTCACACGCAATCATCCAAAGTTAAAAACAATCACTTCTGTCTTAACAGATTATCGACACCCTCACTCGCATGCCCAATTAGCACTCGCCCTTACCTGTGTTTTTTGTGCATGCGGATTTCTCTTAATTGCCTTTAGCGTGGCACATCAGGGTCTAGCAATCTATCTAAACGAACCCATCTACCATTTAATGCGTAGCCTACGTCAACAAAATTTAGATTTATTTTTTGTTGGTTTGGCTGAATTAAGCCCAAAAGTACTGTTTGTATTTTGGCTAATGATGTTAGGATTTTTTTTAATAAAAAGAAATTATTGGTTAAGTCTACATTGGGGATTAGCAGGATTATTATGCTATGGATTAGGTAGTTTATTTAAACATATTTTGCATATTACCCGTCCTTTAGGCTTAGTGAAAATGCCATTAGGTGCTTCCTTTCCAAGCGGACATACCGTAATCAGCATTTCTATTTTAGGATTTTTTGCTGTATTAATTGCGATTGAAAAAACTAAAAATCAACGAATGCTCGTGTATGGATTAACGAGTTTGATTATTATCTTAATATTATTTTCTCGTATTTACTTAACAGCGCATTGGTTTAGCGATGTACTTGGAGGTGCTTTATTAGGAATAAGTATTCTCGCAGGTATGGCACTTTCTTATCGTAAAAAATTAGATCATACCACCATTTCATCCACTAAAATTGCGGTAGTCGGTATTCTAATTTTATTGCTTTGCTGGGGAGCTAACTTAGCTTATGGTTATAAAAAGTTACTCTCAAATTCTCAGCTTATTTATTCTGAGCAAACTATAAATTTTAATAAATGGTGGAAGGATGCAAAGCTCCAAATACCCATTTATCGGGTAGGGCATTTTGGTCAAAAAATTGAAATATTAAATATCCAATGGGCAGGAAAACTCTCAGATATTCAAAATTATCTTGAAAAACAAGCCTGGCATACAATTCCGAAAGAAAAAATTTTTACAACTCTTTATAAACTAAGCTTACATACCAATGATCCAAATGTTCCTTTATTTATTTCTGCTAATGCCGGCCAAGCTCCTGCACTAACAATGACAAAATATTTTCCAACAACACATAATTTATTAGTTTTAAATCTTTGGAATTCTCATAAAATATTAAGTAATGGTTCTCCTTTATGGTTAGGCTTAGTTCACTATCATAAAACCTGGCATTTACAATTTCAGCCTTTAAAAAAACAAACCAATGTACAACCATTTTTACCGGCAGATCAGCAATTATTACATGATCTTAAATCACATTCCGTTAAAAATGTTAATTATCCTGATTTCCATGTCAATGTACTTTTTATTAAATAAATTAAATTAACGAAAGAATTTTATAGGCAAGCTTTGCTACTAGAAAGTCACAGCTATGTAGTTGAGGAATTGGGGCTAGTTCATTAATATCTGCCCCCACTATAGTCCCAATTTTACTTGCAGCTGTGATAATTTCTATAGCATCTTCCCAGAATAAGCCACCTGGTTCTGGAGTTCCTGTCGCAGGCATAACACTCGAATCAAATCCATCGACATCGAATGTTAAATAAATTGAATGACCTTTTAGATGAGATACTATTTGCTTAATATCCCAATTTTTTTTGTCTTTTCCCCAGTAAATATGGATTCTATGACGATTTTCTTCAATAAAATGAACTTCCTCTCTTGAAACATTCCGAATCCCAATCGAAACTACATTAAGTTTATCATGATCTAAACAGCGTCTTATGGCTGAAGCGTGAGAATAGTGTTGTCCCTGATATCCATTTCGTAAATCAGCATGTGCATCGAAATGTAATAAAACGACATCGTCATATTTTTTTAGAAAAGGACGAATAGCGCCTATAGTGATAGAATGCTCGCCACCAAAAACAAACGGAAATTTTTCATCCTCTAATACTTGTTTAACGATATTTTCTAGCTGTTGTAAAGCAGCAGGAATCTCAGGTTCAATCTTCGGTTCATGCAGTGTTACTATACCAATTTGGCGGAAAGGTTCGCACCACAAATGCTCATCAAATAATTCAACTTCGTGGGAAGCGTGAATAATAGCCGCGGGACCTTTAGCAGTTCCTCCACCATAAGTCACGGAATTTTCAAGGCCAAAAGGAATAATCACTGCTTTAGCATCCGCATAAACAACAGCATCTTTTGGATCTAATCCTAAAAAACCTTTTTTTGGAATCATGCACTGCATGTTAAAAACCTTTTTTATTAATTAAACAATTCAGCAAAACGTCGACGATTGCGAGTTTTCCAATAACCACGATGATAAACATCACTGGCTAAAAGTGGCAAAACAGAACTTGCCTCTGCAAAAACCATTTGTTCATAAGCCCTATCCACCTTACCCCATGAACAGGCTTCTTTCAAAGTTGAGCTAGAACACGCACCATCTCGAACATCTGCAACAGTGATTTGAATTGCATACTTATGCATATCTACAGGTTTACCAAGAATCTCAGCACATACCACAGTGTCTTGAACAAAGTTTTTCGGAACACCTCCCCCAACCATCAATAATCCAGTGGTACCCGCTTTGATTTTTATGTTAGTAAGCTCTCTAAAATCTCGAATAGAATCAATCGTAATATGTTGCTGGGGATTTTTTACCTGATGAAGTACTAAACCAAATCCTGCAGAAGAATCAGTAAAAGCGGGACAAAAAATTGGAACATCATGTTCATAAGCTAATTGGACAAGAGAATCTTGTTTTTTTGCATGTCCCTTCGCTAAATATGCCCCCATTGCATGAATAAATTCTCGAGAGCTGTAAGCTTGTGGTTTAAGATTATTAGCAATTTCTAAAATGATATTATCACAGTGTTGAAGTTGTTCTTCATCTATATAAGTATCGTAAATCCGATCAATATGTAAATCACGAAGTTTTCCGTCGTCAAAGGAGGAATTTCCTTGATAATGACGAAAACCTAAAGCTTCAAAAAAATCCATATCGACTATGCTTGCTCCAGTAGCTACTATAGCATCCACCATATTGTATTTTATTAAATCTGCATATAATTTCATGCAGCCACCTGCTGAAGTAGAACCCGCAATGGATAAAATTATGCTACAACGTTCATCTTGAAGCATGGTATTAAAAATCTGTGTCGCACGCGCTAAATCACGTGACGTAAAGGACATTGCAGCCATCGAGTCAATAATAGGGCGTGCATCAAAAAGTGTAATATCAATATGTTCAACTAATTTATTCAATAATTTTTCTTTTAATGGATTTTTACAAACTTGTGTAGTCATGTAGTTTTCCTTATATGTTTATAGCTCTTTATTTTGAATTTTTGACTATTGCAATCTAAATTCACAAATATGATTTTTCATTTTGTCATACCAGAAAAATTCAATGTTCTGGATAATTACTTTGCTGCCAATTCTCGAGTTTTCCGCAATTTAATCGCGGAAAACATACTCATTATAGGTTTGTCTGAAACCTCAATTACTCCCTCTTCTTGTTTGAAACCATTAAATCCTGTTGAAAGAGTTCTACCATAAGCTCCCACCTGACCAATTTCAATATAATTTCCTTCTTTTACATCGCTAGGTAAATAAAAAGGTCCTTCCATATAATCTAAAGAATCACAAGTAGGACCATAGAAACTAAATGGAATAAGATCTTTATTTTTATTATAAGAGGTTTGAATCAAGCGCACCGGAAAGATAAAATGTGGGATACCCGCATCAAAAAGACTTCCGTAGGTTCCATCGTTAATATATAACTGATTTTTTTTTCTTGATTCTACACGTACAATAACTGACGTGCTTTCAGCCACTAAACAACGACCCGGTTCACAAAGCAATTTAATCCGAGGAAATTTTTTGGCAATTTCCTCGAATTCTTCGTGAATAGCATTGAAATATATATCTAATGCCGGCGGTGTCATACCAGGATAAATAGATGGAAATCCTCCCCCCACATCCAAATATTCAATTTCTATCTTTGACTGGTTTATCAATTTATTAGCTAAGCGAATAGCAATTCGATAAGCATCAGGATGCATACATTGTGAACCAACATGAAAAGTAATACCAAGTTTTATAGCCACTTTTCGTATTTTTTTTAAAAGCTCAGGTGCTTCATCCAAATTAATTCCAAATTTGGCAGATAAATTAAATTCAGCATAGGTATTAGGGATCGCTAAACGTAAATGCAAACATAAATCTTTGGCATTTTCAGTAAATCGAACGATTTTCTTAAGCTCATCCAAGCTATCCAAAGAAAAATGTCTTATCCCATAATTGAAATAAGCTTCCTGAATCGCAAAAGTCGATTTAACAGGATGCATAAAATATAGCTCGGCATCAGGTATATGCGATTTAATCATACGAATTTCTTCATATGAAGCGACATCGAAAGCATTAATGCCTTGATGATGTAACAAATTTATGACTTGAGTTTCGGGATTAGTCTTAACAGCATATAAAATGCGTCCATGAAATCGTTTGCGAAAGTAATTAATCGCACATTCCATAACATTTGGTCTAAAAACAAAAACTGGCTGGGAGGGCTTGCTATCCACAACAGACGCAATCGTTCGTAATTTCATCTTTATATACTCTCTTTTCAAAATATATTTTTAAAAGCTAAGTGCTTTTAAAATCTTCAAAGAGATATTGTTTTTAGTATTACCAGCCTGGAATAAAGAGATGAGTGTATCATCGGCATTTACAGTCATAAGGTAAAATTTCATATCGAAAAACCAACCTTCTACAATGCTATTTTTTAACGATATCATCGTATAAACGACCCGATAACAACACCTTTTGCAATTTGCGGTAAAAGATATTTGTTAACTTTAAATTATATTTGAGTTTTTGTCCGTTCATTTTAAAATCTTTACATTTCCTAATTAAATTAAGTTATTTAAATTAACTCAAAAATTGTCTAACCCATCGTAAACAATTTAGGTAAAATTAATCTAAACAATCAATACTAATCCGCATCTTATCTTCTAGACGCATCGCAGTTAAGCATCTTCCCCATACACATCCTGTATCTAAAGCAAATACATTTGTTTCATTGGTTTGGCCCTGTAATGCTGCCCAGTGACCAAACAAAATATTCAAACCTTTACTACGTCGATTAGGTAGCTTAAACCAAGGTAGATAATTGTCTGATATAGCATTAACTCCCTTAGCTGTAAACTCTAAATTTCCTTTGATATCACAAAACCTCAAACGCGTCAAACAATTTGTAATGCATCGCAATCGCTCCCAACCTATAAGACTATCACTCCATCGAGAAGGTTCATTACCATACATATTTTTTAAAAATTCTATATAACATTCTCCTCTCAAGATAGTTTCTACTTCTTCAGCACATAAGAGAGCTTTATCTAAATCCCATTGTGGTGGGAAACCTGCATGGACTATGGTATAGCCTAAATTAGCATCATGATGTAATAAAGATCTATTTCTTAACCAATGACATAATTCTTCTATATCTGGTGCATTTAAAATTTGTTGTAAATTATTTTTCGGATCTGACGGCACACCCGCATAAACAACAGATAAAAGATGTAAATCATGATTGCCTAATACTATTTGGAAATTTTTAATTTTTTTTATAAAACGAAGGACTTCTAGTGATTTTGGGCCGCGATTTACCAAATCACCGGTAAACCATAACGAATCTTTTTGAGGATCAAATTTTATTTTATCTAGTAATCGGAGTAATGAATCAAAACAACCTTGAATATCTCCAATCGCATAGGTTGCCATAATTAAGTGGTTAAATTGAATGAATTAAAATTTTTGGTGTTATTTAGACTAAAATTGGAATTAGAAATTAGTGTCTTTAAAACATTAGGCGGCAATCGAAGTAAATTCAAAAAACGAGGATCTTGAATAACCAGTAATTCTGAATTTTTTTGATTTTTCTGTATAGTAGATATCCCTCCTATAGCAGAATATCTTATATTTGCGTTTTCCTGTCCAGACATACCTCCAAACGCTCTATAGCGTTGATCCAATTCGCCGAAAGAAATTTGATAAAGTTCAAGAATATTAATAAATTGTTTTCTTATAACTTCAGGATTTTCGTAATTTGCATTTTTATCAGCAAACTCTCGAAAAATATCTGATGAAATAAAGATTTTCTCATTAGATATATTAATTTTAGAATCTTTTTCATTTATTAAAATTTTTCCTTCGGCAAGCTCTTTGCGTAACCATTGTAAAAAAGCTTCTCCTGCAGGATCAGTTATTTCTACTTGGGTATTTATTCGAGTATTTTCTATAATTTCGATCTCAGCTCGAGGAACCATGGACATAAAAGATGTCATAGGAATACGATCCTCTTTTCCAGATAATAAATTGAGCCAGGTTTCTAATACTTTTGAATCACTTGCTATCCAGCTGAAGCCTTCTCCATCTGAATTAATATCAGTTGCACTATCCAAAATCTGACGCGCTAATAGAGGTGTGATTGCATATTCTAGGTTATCTGAATTTTCTTTAATATAATCGATTTGATATTTATAAATTTTATTTATTGCACCTATATGCGGGTTCCATTTTTTAAAACTATCCTTTTCTTCATTTTCATAAAGTTTAATAGAATATTTAATTGCAAGTTTACCAATATCTAAAAATAATGCGGCAGTAAATATCGCATAAATCCAAAGTGCATCTTTGTCAGAAATATTTCTGAAATTAATTTCTTCAGGAAAAAAATATTCTAAACATAAACTTAAGGTTCTAGAGCTCCTTTCTAAACCTCTTTCCAAAAAATTGATCTGGTGATTAAAAAAACCATGTTTTATCAACGGAATATCTTGGACAAATTCCGCAAATTTCTTAATGATAGCTAAATAAAAATAGTTAAATCGACTCGACGGCTTAATAAGGGATCTTATTTTTTCAATTAATACTAAGTTATTTTCTGTATTTAAAAGATCATCTGCCTTTTTAACAGTATATAGATTAGGCTGTGCTTTTTTAGTTTTTAATGCTTTTTTATAAGAGAGCCTTAAATCTTTAAACAATCCCATTTTTAAATACCCGTGAAATTTCTTGCAGAGGTTAAATTTCAAATAGCTAAGGTTATAAATAGTTTAAATCAATTGATTTATTACAAATGAAAAAAATAATTAATTAAATAATAGATTAAAAATTAGCCCTTCTGAAATGGTGTTAATACATTTTCTTCAAATTATGCCACCACACCTTATCTACTTCACTTAAAGAAAGATAAATTTCTATACAGTTTAGCATGGAACTGGCAAAATAATAGTGCAATAATTTAAGGGCCTTTTATGTCATTACCATTAAAACGTAGCCAAACCAAGCATTTTTATGAAATTACCCCCCAAAATCTGCCTCTTTCATGCCCATTAGAAAATAGCAGCTTATGGGACTCCCATCCTAGAGTATATTTACCTATTGCCAAAACTGGCCACGAAACTTGCCCTTATTGCGGAACTGAATATTTTTTAAAAAAAGAACCTAG
>JBDLTN010000063.1:0-9158 GCA_039805785.1 Pseudomonadota bacterium
TATTCTTTCATTACTATGTAGCATCTAAGGTTACCCTTTGTGTTTTGATTAAAGTTTCTCGACTTCTCAAAACGGGTAACCTTACTCATTCCTTTGTGTCACATCAAGTCTGAACTATTCCATATTAATTCTGGATGAACCCACTAATCATTTAGATATTGAAGCCACTGCCGCGCTGGCAACGGCCTTGCGCAATTATCCTGGTACCTTACTCGTTGTGAGTCATGATCGTCATTTTATCAGTAAGATTGCTAATCGTATCTTATTTATTTCCCACCAAAAAAAGCTACAGGATGTAAAGTATTTAGATGAGATTAACCTAAATACGTGAGTTTAAAAAAATTGCTCATGAATATTAACTCCCTCAATTTGTGTGCCTAAATCAGTATTAACGAGATTAATAGCATTTTTATCTGAAGTCTTGGCGATCATCTGCGCTAATCGTTGAGAATGGGTTGTTACCCATTTGCGAATAATGTAGTTTTGGATAGAACGATAGCCTTGTATGCTCAGGGTTTTAATGGTCATTTCAAGTAATTTTCTTACTATTATAAGGGTTTAATCGTACTCCAATTCCGGCAGGCGGGACATAACCAATCAAGAATTTTACTATTAAAGCCACAGCTTAAACAGCGATAGATGGGTTTATTTTCCATTAATTTTTTAATCAGATCTTTTAAGCTGATTAAATTATTTTTATCCGTCAATGAACAATTTTCTTGTGCTAAATGTAACTCAACTAAATGATACAAACCGGGTAGTGAAGGTTTCATTTGTAATTGCTGCGTTAGAAATTGCAGCGCTTGTTCATGGTCTCTTTCTTGAATTAACTTAACAATAGCTAATGACAGCGGAGTTTGCGCATGCTCAGCGAGCGTTTCATGCAAATAAGTTAGTAGCCCTACGGTTCCCGATTGATGTTGTAAATAACATTCGTTAAGTGGCTCTAAGGTTTCAGTAATATAATCAGGGTCTTGCTTTTTTATCGCTTGATAGATAACGATGGCTTCTTCCCATTTTCCTGCGGTAATCGCCAATTTTCCTTTAATTAGATTAGCCCGAACACACTGTGCATCATACTTTAATGCAAGCGCTAACAACTTAATCACTTCCTTCTCGCTACTGTGTTTGTTTAATAAATTTTGTGCTAACTCACAATAGTAATGAGCAATATTTTTAAAAATCTTGTTATCCCATTTAGAGATTTTTTTCGCTTGCTTAATGGCAATTTCCCAACGTTTTTGTTGTTGGTAAATTTCTAATAGATATCTAACAGCGATTCGAGCATATTCCTTATCATCATGGTTAGTCACTTCAAAAAATAAACGCTCTGCTCTATCTAATAAACCCGCACAATAATAATCCCTTCCCAAGGCTAACAAGGCTTGTAATTTTTGGGTGTGTGCAAGATTAGGTCTCGCAATCAAATTTTGATGAAGTCGAATCGCTCGATCGATTTCGCCACGCCGACGAAATAACACGCCTAAGGCTAGGTGGGTTTCTACGGTTTCGATATCAACTTCGAGTATCTTAATAAACGTATCAACGGCTTTATCGGACTGTTCATTAAGCAAGTAATTTAAACCACGTAAATACTCGCGGTTGCATTCATGTTTCTTGTGCGAACTAGAATTTGAAAATTGACGATAAGCAATAGTCCAACCGGATGCGGCGGCAATAGGAAGTAATAAAAACAATAACTCCAGCATATCACGCTCGTTTCGCTATCGTCGCAGCGCGTAGTGCAACGCGCAACAATCTAAGAAATACCTTAATGCTGATCCTTAAACGGTAAAGCTCGTAAGTTGCTTAATTCTTTTTCGACTAAAATCAAACGATGACGTAGACGTCGATTAACATATTTCAGCTTAATATAGGTAATTAAAGCGGTTAATAAACCCAATAAACCGCCTAAAATAAAACTGAGTATGGCTAACAAGGAAAGCGGTAAACGTTCAGTGCCCCAATAATAATTGACACTGACCAGATCGGCATTTAGACCTGCAAAAATAAGTCCCAGTATAAACAAAATGATCAGGAATACATATGTAATGCAGCGCATAGACTTACCTATTCATAGGAGCTTCTATTCAATTAATTCAGTCCAGTTGATTTTACAACATCAAACTAAAGTTCCAATGCTCGCATCAGAACTTTAGCTTTCTGAAAATCATCCTTTATTTAAGCCCTTACTGTTCTTAAGAAATAAGAAAACAGTAGTTACTTAGTGACTGCTTTTTCTTCTACTGGAAGGAGAGAAAGTGAAATGTGACGATTTTTTCGATCAAGATTTAAAATTCTTGCTTCTAATTCTTGTCCCACTTCATAGTTTTTTCCTTCTTCTTCACCATACTCTGCTAGTTTAAGCTGAGCTTCGACATTATTACCTAAATCAACCTTCATCCCCTCGTCGGTGATTTCGGTTATTTTCCCTTTAACCATTTGGTCTTTACTATATTTATCAAAAGGATGCGATGATTCGGTCTCTAATTGCTTAATGCCCAGCGAAATACGTTCACGCTCAGGATCAATCGATAAGATGATGGTTTCCAATTCATCCCCTTTTTTGTACTTACGCACGGCTTCTTCGCCAGATAAGTTCCAGGCGATATCCGATAAGTGGACTAAGCCGTCGATGTTACCCGGTAAGCCGATAAAGAGACCAAAATCAGTAATCGATTTGATCTTACCGCTAATCCGTTCGCCTTTCGCATGCGTATTAGCAAAATCTTCCCAAGGATTAGATTTGCATTGTTTAATGCCTAAAGAAATACGACGTCGATCGGAATCAATATCTAATACGACCACTTCAATTTCCATACCGGCTTGAACAATTTTATTCGGATTAATGTTTTTATTGGTCCAATCCATCTCTGAAACGTGGACTAAACCTTCAACACCTTCTTCGATTTCTACAAAACAACCGTAATCGGTGACATTGGTCACTTTACCTTTTAAGCGAGTGCCTACAGGGTAACGTTTCACTAAATCTTCCCAAGGATCGCCGACTAATTGTTTCAGTCCTAAAGAGACTCGACCTCGATCTCTTTCGATCTTTAGCACCACCACTTCAATTTCATCACCTATGGTTAGGACTTCACTCGGTTGCTTGACGCGCTTCCAAGAAATGTCAGTGACGTGTAATAAACCATCAATGCCGCCTAAATCGATAAACGCACCGTAATCGGCTAAATTTTTCACGATACCTTTAATCACTTGACCTTCTTCTAATTCCGTCAATAACTGCTCACGTCCAGCTTGACCTTCAGATTCCAGAACCGCACGCCGTGATAAAACAATATTGTTACGTTTAGGATCGAGTTTAATGACCTTAAATTCCAGATCTTTACCTTCGATAATACTAGAATCACGTACTGGACGTACATCCACCAAGGAACCGGGTAAGAAAGCGCGCAGATTGCCAATTTCTACTGTAAAGCCACCTTTTACTTTTCCTGTGACCTTTCCTGTCACCACCGTATCGGCATCGTGTGCACGCTGTAAGGCAGTCCACATTTCGGCACGCTTGGCTTTTTCGCGCGATAAACGGGTTTCGCCAAAACCATCTTCTAAGGATTCGATACAGACATCAACTTGATCGCCAACGGCAACTTCTAATTCACCGGCTTCATTGTAAAATTGCTCAATAGGAATCAAGCCTTCTGATTTTAAATTCGCATTAACAACGACTCGGTCTTTCTCAATACGGACAACGGTTCCGGGAATAATCATCCCTGGATAAAAAATACGTTCAGAGAAATTCTCTTCCAGTAACTGTGCAAAACTCTCACTCATATAGTTATATCACTTGTTCTTTTTTAGAGAACGATGGTTAAGGCGCAACTTGCGCGGTTAATTTTAATGGGTATCGTCTTCATCATTTAAAAAAACGACCCTCGCATTAGGCAAATCTTCGGAAAGTAGCCTAATATCCTCTTGTTTAAGCGGAAGACAACTTACTTTTAATAAGCTGCAATACTTCCTGAATACTTAAGTGCGTGGTATCAATAATAATAGCTCCCGTAGGCACTATGAGGGGTGCTACTGGGCGCTGTCTATCTTGATGATCACGCTGCTCAAGCTCTGCTCGCACAGCGCTAAGGCTAACATGCTTCCCCTTCGCCTTCAACTGTAAATAACGCCGTTTGGCTCGCTCTTCGAGACTTGCATCGAGGAAGATTTTAAGCCTAGCATCTGGAAAAACCACACTCCCCATATCCCGCCCATCGGCTACCAAACCGGGAGCACGGCGGAATGAGCGTTGGTAAGCCAATAAGGACTGCCGCACCTTAGGATAGGTCCCTAATTTTGAAGCCAATTGCCCTATTTTTTCAGTACGAATGCTTTCAGTAATATCCTGCTGCTGCCAAAAAATCCTCAACTGTTTAGCTAGAGTTTGAACACTAATATTCCGTTCCAAATCTACCATGATCGGCAATAATTGCTCTTCTA
Source organism: Pseudomonadota bacterium (assembly GCA_039805785.1). GTDB lineage: Bacteria > Pseudomonadota > Gammaproteobacteria > Diplorickettsiales > Diplorickettsiaceae > Aquirickettsiella. The sequence continues at coordinate 4,453 of JBDLTN010000063.1, forward strand.
AAAAAGGGGTTTGCGTCTGCGCTGCAACCCAAGCGGCAATCCGGTAAATAGCGCCACTATCAAGAAAATGCCAAGCAAGATCCTGGGCTAATAAATAACTAATAGTGCCTTTACCCGAACCACTCGGTCCATCAATGGTAATGACTGGAATAACAGCGGATTTTTCGGAGTTCAACAGCATGCTAAGTAGGCCTTCCACGCAGATTTTCGGTAATATTCGGCTCGCGCGGCCGGATCCTTGGCTTGATAAATACCTCGGCCCACGATGATGATATCGGTGCCATTTTGTAGAATCGCTTGCTCTGGAGAAATATATTGCTGACCCAATCCATCTGCCGCATGCACATCAGATTGCACACCAGGTGTTAGATGGATTAAACCGGGATTTTCGGTTAACTGATGTTGAGTGATAAACCCCATCACAAATTCCGGGTAAGCTGCAGCCATCGCCACACTCGCTTGCGTATAGGCTGCCTTAGCCAGAGAACCTTGCGAGCTCATTTCGGCAAGCAATAATAAACCGCGGCCTTTCGCTAAACCCACTTCTTGTAAACCTTGAATAATACCAGGGCCGGGAACAGTATGCGCATTCACTATATCTGCCCAATCCGCAATATGATAAAGACCTCCCGCATATTGTTGCTTTACGGTATGGCCTATGTCCGCAAACTTGCGATCTTCAAAGATTAAAAATCGATGTTTCTCCGCTAAATAACTCAGTTGCTTAATAAAATCAGTACTGAAATCAGACAAAATATCGACATGGGTTTTTAGTAAACAAATTTCCGGCCCTACGTTATTTGCCAAATTCAATAATTCAGCAACGTGACTCACATCCGCGGATAAACAAAGGTTCGATTGTTTTTCCGCAATTAATTGACACAAACGTTGCGCACTGGCATTTAAGCAAAGATCCGCTCGTTCAGCAAAACTTAATTTTTTAATCTTTTTTGACATTTATTGACTTAGTAATGGATCAAATGCAACAACTTGAGTGGTAAGATGCATCTCGGTGTTGAGTTGTTCTGCGAGTTGTTTCATTTGTTCCGGCTTAACTTCTGGACCGACAAAAACCCGAGTTGATCTGCCTAACAAATTTTTGTACTGAAGACTATAGGCATTAAAACCTTTATGTCGTAAGCTTTGAACTAAATGTTCCGCTTGTGCTGGATCTTTAATATCCGGTAATTCAAGCACCCAGGCCTTTGCCGGCGTCAATGGATAGCTCAGCAAATTTTTCATACTCGGTTTATCTGAGGTCATTGGTAATAATGCAGCACTAGGTGGAACGGATGGACTGGGAATAGTAAACGAGAGTCGATCATTTTCAGCATAATTCTTCATCAAAACCGGCACAAAAATAACCAACAGCGCAACAATGACCAAGACGGCAATAAAACTAGCACGTTTTAAAGGAAAATCCACAAGCACACTCAACAAATTTATTGCTGGAATTATACCTATTATCGAAAATTTACGAAACGAAAAATTTATTTTTTTCACTCGTTAACTTCCTGACTGTGTAGTTGGTCAATCCTGCTTTCTTTTTTCAAAGGAACTAGGTGAATAGAATGTAGTTTAGTTCCCTGATACTAGCTATTTAGATTACAAATACAGTAAAATTTTACTTGTATTTTATCTAAAAAAAAGATTACATAGATATGTGCTTCAAAACTACCTTAGCCTTTATCTAAGGATATCATATTAACTATAATTTTTGGTTTACCTATTTAAGGTGGGTTTTTTAAAAAGCTCAGCAAACGTTTTATATTCGTCATTTTAAACAATTGATAAAACGCATTTTAAATTAGCCATGCACAGTATGGCTAACTACAAAAATAAAAAAACAATAAGAGCAGTTACTATGAAAAAATTACCTTAAGAGCAGTTGCTATGAAAAAATTACCTTTATCTACTAACCTAGAAGCTATTTTTGACAAAAGTCAAATACTAAAGCTGCATGAAAGCTGTTGCTATTCAATAGCAACAAACGAAACTCTTCCCTACAATCTTTTTCTAGACGCATTGAATAACTATGGTCTATGCCTTATTACTTTGAATTATACAGATAATAGTAAGACTTTTAAACAAATCATCAAAAATTTAGGTACTCTGCATACGCATAAAGAAAAGGATAGCTTTCTATGGGATATTAAGATACCCAACGAAGATAAAACCCAAGCGATTGCGCGATCACATAAAGATCATGAATTTCATTTTCATACTGATTGTTCCTATGAAGAAAATGTCCCCGATTATTTCGCTTTGTATGTACTCTATGTCGATCAAAGATCGGGAGGAAAAAATTTGATTGTCGACGTTAAGTCGTTAATTGATTCCTTATCTAAGGATTCCCTAACAACATTGCAAAACGACCCCGTTACAATAAAAGTACCTCCAGAATTTTTTAAGGGAATTGATTCCATCCAAGCATGTATTCTTGAAGGGGATGGTGATATCCGCTATCGACGTGAAATTATTGATTTTAACGATTTAACATCTAAACAAATTAAGGCAATAGATGAATTAGAAAATTTGATCTATTCACCTAAATTTTGCCGGGGACTTGTTTTAAAAAATGACCAAATACTGATATTAAGTAATAAGAAATATCTTCACGCAAGAACGCATATAAAAGATCCAAAAAGACATCTCCAACGCATTAGATTTTTTAAAACACCACCCTCCCCATCCTTTATCGAAAAGGAACCAAGACAAACAATCGTTATCTAAATAACGCTTTTTAAGCTATGTTACCCATCAAACATTTAATACCAGAGCAAGCAATAAAGTATTGTCAATTTCAAAAAGACAAATATAATTTAATGCAAAATTTAAGTAGTACCTATAAACCTATTTGTTTTGATGAATTTAATATTAATCCCTACCCGTTATTATTTAATGAAGAACTTATTAAAAAAATAAACGATTGTCATGCCTTGATCATAGAAGCGATCAACAAGCTTGTAACTAATTTTTTTAACGATCCCCTATTACAACAAATTATTTCACTCAATGATACAGCACTCAATCTATTATACCCACTAAAAGATAAGCCCTATAAAATAGGCGCTATTCGTCCTGATTTTCTTTTTAATAAAGATTATCAGTTAAAAATATGCGAAATTAATGCTCGATTTCCTTTGAATGCCTTTATTATTACACAATGTCTCTCTACTGAAATACACAAACAATTTGGCGATAAATCTATCTATTTTGATAAAAAATTAATAGAAGCTTCTAATTTTTTTAAGCAATTTTTTGATTGCCCTCAACCTATCTATTTATTTTTTGATAAAGAAAAAAGCTTTGAGATCTTTTTATTAAAAAATTCATTAAAAAAAACCTCATCTAATTTGAAACTGGTCACGCCTTCTGAATGCTTATCTAAAGACAATCTTTTTACTAAAGAAGACAATGACTATCATTCTTTCAAGGTTATTCTTAATTTACATCAAGAAGAATTAGTTAATTTGGAAGGGAATTTGCTAAATGCCATAACCTCTAAAACTTACTTTAACGATTTGAGGACGATACTCATCGTTCACGATAAGCGATTATTATCGATTCTATCGAGTAAAACAATCATGTCTAAGTATCTCTCGTCTAAAAAATGTAATAGATTAGCATCTTATATTATTCCAACTTATACTTTAACGGATAATACTATACAGAATATTAAAACTAATCCAAAAAATTGGGTATTAAAGAAGGTTTCAACAGGGAAAGGAGAAGGAATGTATATCGGTAAAGAAACCCCATACGCTGAAATCTTAACCGTACTCAACGAAAAAAAACCTGATTATATTGCCCAACCCTTCATTGAGCAACCCCTTTTCAAGCTTTTAAATAACGCTAACGCTTCTAAACCTAAGGATATTAGTCATAATGATGATGCCTACCAAGCCATGTACTTAGTAGGCTCCATGCTTAGTTTTAATAACGTCTTATTAAGACCTGGTATTTTAAGAGGTTCGCATAAAACTATTATTAATGTTGCCCAAGGGGGAACTACCATCTTTTTACCCATTTTTTAATTGCTGTGCAATTATTTCCATTAGCCAAAAAAATAATTTCAAACCCACTCTCACTCTCACGCCAAGTTTAAAACATGACAAGCCATAACGCATACCTAAAAAATGGACGGCTTACGGAATTAATCTGATACCGTTAGTGGTTCAGCAACCTGCTTTCCTTGGATTGAAATCGCTGTAAGACTCACCGATTTATTTTTGGAAAAAATAATGAGTTTGCTATGAAATTGCGTTAGATCCGCTCGATGGCCAATACTAATCAAGCAAGACTGTGGTAAAAGTAAACGTAAATTCTGGTACGCATGCATTTGCGCTGCATCATCTAAGCTAGAAGTCGCTTCATCAAGAAATAAAATGTCTGGCTTATTTAAAACCACTCGAATCAATGCCATCAATTGCTGCTCACACCGGAAATTGGCATTATAACGTTGCTGATGGTAATTGTAGCTGATTAATTTCCTGCCGACTCGATTGGTAAGCCATATACCTAAAACACCAAATAAACAAGCCGTCCAGAATAAGTAACCGGGTATCGGAATACTCAATTGTCCTAGTGTCCTAGCGGAACAGTAAAATAGCCGCTCAATCGCCAAAGGACTATCCCAAATGAAATAAATAATGTTAGAACCCGTCTTCATGCTATTTTATCCGTTTAAGAAGTCCAAAAAAATG
>JBDLTN010000064.1:0-9147 GCA_039805785.1 Pseudomonadota bacterium
GAACAGTTAAAGCCGGCGTGTATGATTTACGCTCAGTTGCACTGCGCGATTCTTCACTAAAGACGCTGCCGATAGAAGAAATTTGGGGAATTGGGCGCAAATTGACTGAAAAGTTGCAGCAGTATTCAATTAAAAATGCGTTTGATTTGCAACAAGCTAACCCAAAAATAATGCGTCGACGCTTTAGTGTGGTAGTTGAGCGTATTATTCTCGAGCTTAATGGTATTTCTTGCCTTGGTTTAGAAAGTGTTGTCGCTAAAAAACAGATTATGTGTTCACGTTCGTTTGGACGGCCGATAACTAATCTGCACGATTTGAGCAGTGCGTTGAGCCGCTATACTGCGCGCGCAGCGTGCAAATTAAGAGGACAAGCTTGCAAGGCGCAAGCTATCTATGTGTTTATTACTACGAATAAGCATAAAACTAGCGATCGGCAATATACCAAGGGTTTAGCCAGTTCGTTAGTGATGGCGACGAATGATACGCGGGTATTAATTACCGCAGCGCAGCAGGTTTTAAAACAACTCTACAAAACTGGATTTAATTACAAAAAAGCAGGAATTTTATTGATGGATATTATACCGAATCATCAACAACCCAAGGATCTCTTTATTCCAGCGACTTCACAACGCTCAGCCGCGTTAATGCAAGTGTTGAATGAGACCAATAAAAACTTCGGATCACATACACTTTTTTTTGCTGCAGAAGCAGATATACACGCTTCTTGGACGATGCGTTCTGGATATCGTTCACCACGCTATACGACACATTGGCAAGAACTTGCTAGCGTAAAGGCTTAGTTAAGATCTTTTCCATATCAATAAATTTTTTAAACTATTTTCTTAATATTAAAAATAATTATTTTTAATATTTTTTTAATTAATTTTTTTTATTCTTGTTTGTAAATAATGATTATGCATGTTACTTTATTAAAACAATAGATTAAAAAAAGGAGAGATTTTATGATTGAAACGTTATGGATTACCTTGCCAATTAATGAAGAAAATAAACTTAAAGAAATTTTTAATTCAATTAAAAATAAAAATTTAACCAATACTAGCATTAGTCAATTAATTGAAAAATTAGAAAATAATCAAGCAGCGGATTGGATAGATGTTCTGGAAGAATATAATTCGATACCGTCGATTAATAATATAAATTCGCAAGAAATGCTTAATCGAGCAAAAAGTGTAAGGAGTAAGTTTGATAGGAAAAATAGCAAAGGTGAAAGCATTTATCCTGAATTAAAAAATACATTGTTTGCGCCAAATGAGTTACTGAGTTTGGTTATTATGTGTTATAGCAATCCTAACTTAATTGGACCTAAATTATGTGCCGCATTGAATGGTCGAAGAGAAGCTTACATTCACAATAACCAAGAAAAAATACTAGAAAATGAGGCATTGATAAAAAAGGAAATGCTTGAAAACTCGGCTTATAGAAGATCTGAGAATAGAGTGCTTCCTTCACAAAGCAATTTACGTTTAGTAGGTACAGGACTTTTTTTTGAGGATATGGTTACTCCTAACAATACCCTTACGCTTCCCGTTACTGTCATCAATAGAGTAACAGCAGAAACTATTCGAGATGGACGCGTTGTACGTAAACTGGATCAGCGTGGTGGTTTTGAAGAATGGATCAATGGGACTGAGCGAACTGCTCGAGATCGGCGATCATTGGAGGCGGAAGATACTTATGCGGTATTGCAAAGCTTAAAATCAGCCGAAACTTCGGAAGGTCTGGTTCCGCCATCTTTAAATTTAGATTCATCCACTTTTGCTTCACGTATTGGCTATGCTAATCAATCTGGGCTTACTCCTGAAGTTTTAGCCAGTAACTCAGCCAATTCTACTTCTAGCCATGGAAATGTTTTACTCATTGGTAGTTTGGCGCTATTTCAGATAGCGAGAAATTCACCAGTGGGCGCTGTTGTTCGTAATATTGGCAAAGACTTAGTGACGGCAAGTAAACAGGTTGGAAGTTTTTTTTCCAAGAAGGTTGAATGCGAAGAGCAGAATCAAAATGCGCCATTGTTGTCCCCAACGACTAAAGCTTGAGTTAACAACAATAAAAAAGGGATTGAATCATCAATCCCTTATTCTTTAATAAGAATACTATTCTTGATCGAGGAAGCTACGTAAAGGTTCTGAACGAGTAGGGTGGCGTAGTTTACGTAAGGCCTTCGCTTCTATTTGTCGAATACGTTCACGTGTGACATCAAATTGTTTGCCAACTTCTTCCAAGGTGTGATCAGTATTCATATCAATACCAAAGCGCATGCGTAGTACCTTTGCTTCACGCGGAGTCAGTGACGCCAGCACTCGTTGTGCAGTTTCGCGTAGACCTTCAATAGTGGCGGCATCAATCGGCGATAAGGCAGTTGCATCCTCAATAAAATCACCTAAGTGTGAATCACCATCTTCATCACCGATAGGGGTTTCCATGGAAATAGGTTCTTTTGCAATCTTAAGAATTTTACGAATTTTGTCTTCTGGTAAACCCATTTTTTTACTGAGATCTTCCGGCGAAGGCTCTTTACCCGTTGCTTGTAATATTTGACGTGAAATACGGTTCAGTTTATTAATAGTTTCGATCATATGTACGGGAATACGAATCGTTCGTGCTTGATCGGCAATGGATCGAGTGATGGCTTGTCGTATCCACCAGGTTGCATACGTCGAAAATTTATAGCCGCGTCGATACTCAAATTTATCGACGGCTTTCATTAAACCTATATTACCTTCTTGAATTAAGTCGAGAAATTGTAAACCACGGTTGGTATATTTTTTTGCGATAGAAATAACTAATCGCAGATTAGCTTCGACCATTTCTTTTTTTGCACGTCGAGCTTTGGCTTCTCCTGCTGACATTTGACGATTTATTTCTTTGATTTCAGCTATCGTCATATCAATGGTTTTTTCTAATTCACGTAATTTATTTTGTGCAGCCGTAACAGGAACCTGTAAAGATTTTAAGGCTTGCGAATAACTTTTTTTAGCATTGATGTGTTTTTTGAGAAAGTTTTCATTGGTTTCGTTTTTAGGAAAAGTACTAATAAAAAGCTGACGTGGCATCTTGGCTTCATTAATACACAAACGCATGATGACGCGTTCTTGAATGCGGACTTTATCTAACAGGTCGCGCATTTTGCGTGTTAATTTATCAAGCTGGCGCGGAATTAATTTAAATTTAGTAAAGGCATCTGCTAATAGGGCGGCTTGTTTTAAGGTTTTTTTATCGTGACGACCGTGTTTTTTTTGCGTTGTAATATAAGCATCGTAAAGTGCTTTTAATTCAGCAAAACGCGTATGGGCCAATTCTGGATCGGGTCCACCATCGAGTTCACCAAATCCTTCATCATCATCGCTGGCACTGGTTTTAGATTTATTGTCATCGCTATCATCGTCATCCGTCTCTTTGTCATCGATATTCTTAGCTTCACCAAAGCCTTCTTCATCATCAGCTTCAGCGTCCGGCGAAAGATTTTTCCCGGGCGGCAATTCGAGTGGGATGGATAATTCTTCTAGGTCAAGAAACCCACTAATAATATCATTTAAGCGGATTTCTTGTTGTTCATAACGCGCATAATCGCTCAGTATATCGGAAATATTTTCTGGATATTGAGTGAGTGCATTAAGTATGGCTTGCAAACCTTCTTCAATGCGTTTAGCTAGTTTAATTTCACCTTCACGGGTGAGTAGTTCTACCGTGCCCATTTCACGCATGTACATGCGTACTGGATCAGTCGTTCGTCCTAATTCAGAGGCTATATTACCTAAAATATTGGTATTTTCTGAGCTGCTTTCCTCTTCCGATGAGCTGTTGGCGATACTCGAGGAGAGTAAAGTTTCCATGTCAGGCGGAACTTCATAAACAGGTATACCGATATCATTGAGCATCAAGATAATTTCATCGAGCTGCAGTTGCTCTTGTTCGGCTTCAGAGATAATATCTTCTAACAGATGGTCATTGATTTCAGCATAAGTGACAAATCCTTGTTTTTTACCGTGTGCAATAAGCTCTCGTAAACGGGATTGTTGTTGTTCGAAATCCATAGCTGCGTTTGACCTCTTGGGAAAGTAATGATTTTATTATATACCTAATTAAGATAAACCTATAAACCTTTAATGTGGAAAAGGCAAGCCCTTTAAGGCAAAAAAATATGCTAATACTTAGTTTAGGTACAAACTTAGGCGATAGTTTAAATAACATACGCTCGGCGCTGCAATTATTACAAAAATCACAGAAGATTGCACCTTTACAAATTTCTCCTCTTTATAGTTCGTCCGCATTACTTCCTGCTTATGCACCGGTGGCATGGAATAGGCCTTTTTTAAATCTAGCGGTTCTTTGTGAAACGGATCTGCCCCCATTAGAGGTGCTAAAGCTGATTAAGCAGCTGGAACAACAGCTGGGCAGAGAGGAAAGCCAACGTTGGGCGCCACGAATTATCGATATTGATATCTTAGCCTGGGATAATTGTGTGATTGATCAAATAGGTCTAAAAGTACCTCACACCGAATTATTGTCTAGACCTTTTGCTTTATGGCCCTTGTTGGATTTATGGCCGGATTGGCAGCATCCCACTACTGACTTTGCTGATATATTACAACGTTGGGGGTCGCGGTATACGGGCGATCAAGCCCCTTGCGCTACCAAGCAACTTCCGCATCGTTTAGCAGGAAGCGCATTAGTCGGCGTATTAAATATAACCTGCGATTCTTTTTCGGATGGGGGTAAATTTATAACGGTGGCTAATGCATTAGCCCAAGCTGAAAAATTAGTACGTGAAGGAGCGGAAGTTTTAGATATCGGTGCTGAATCAACTCGACCCGGCGCTAACCCTGTGGCGCCAGAAACCGAGTGGTTGCTATTAAAACCAGTGTTAACTGCATTAAAAGAACACTGTAAACAATGGGTGTTTAAGCCAAAGATTAGTATCGATACACGGCATTTTTTCGTAGCAGAAAAAGCAATGCAATTGGGTATTGATTGGATTAATGACGTCAGCGGCTTTGCTGATCCGAGGATGCGCAGATTGGTAGCAGAAACTGCTGTGAAGTGTGTGGTGATGCACAATCTTGGTGTTCCCGCGCAAAAAAATGTCGTATTAACTTCATATCCTAATATCTGCGAACAAATATTGAATTGGACCGAGCAGCGTTTCGATGAATTATTTGATGCGGGTGTCGATGCCAAGCAATTGATTTTTGATGTGGGTATCGGTTTTGGTAAGACAGCACAACAATCGATTTTTTTGTTAAAAAATATCAAGCAATTTCGAGATTTAAATTGTCCTTTGTTGGTGGGTCATTCCCGGAAATCTTTTTTAAATCTAGTAACAGAAAAATCTTTTCCAGATAGAGACTTTGAGACTGCAATGGTATCTTATCAGTTAGCCGCACAGGGGGTAGATTATTTGCGTGTTCATAATGTCGGATTAAATGCGAAAGCGATTGCTATGGCAACCCAGCTTATTTCAACCCAGGAAGAGTTAGTCACTCTATAGGTAGGTGAGAAAATCTTGAATTGCTATACTCACAGCAATAGGATTTTTACCAAAGCGCTACGATAACGAGCAACCTGAGTGAATTAATATACTTGGAGTTGAGTAGCAACGCAGGCAAAAATTCAAGTGCGAAGAGTATATGAAATTAATTTTCCCAAATAAGATCTAATTCTCGTACCGCTTTGACATCATCTAAACGTTGTAAGCTTAAATGATGCGGCGCATTATTTAACTGAGCTGGATTTTCTTGTGCTTCTATTAAGATTTTTTGCATAGCTAAAATAAATTGATCTAATTCTTGTTTTGATTCGGTTTCGGTAGGCTCGATTAATAAACATTCTGGAACCAGTAACGGAAAATAGGTTGTTGGTGCATGAAAGCCAAAATCAAGTAAGCGTTTACCCACATCCATGGCGGTTACATTAAATTGTTTAGCCAAAGTTTTTAGCGTCAAAATAAACTCATGGCTGGCACGCCGTTGCGGAAAAGCGGAAATATAACCCAGCCGCTGTAAACGTTTAAGTAAATAATTGGCATTGAGCGTAGCGATTTCTGAGACGCGTTTTAGCCCTTCGCGACCTAATAAACGAGCATAAATATAAGCACGTAAAAGAATCCCAGTATTTCCCATAAATGTGGATAAACGACCAATACTGTGGGGTCGATCGTTTAAATTAAGCCATCGGTATTGATTCTTTTCAAAAGTAACCGTAGGTATCGGCAAAAATTCGAGTAAACGTTCTCCAACGGCTACAGGTCCAGCGCCAGGACCGCCGCCGCCATGGGGAGTAGCAAAGGTTTTATGTAAGTTGAGATGCATGACATCAAAGCCCATATCTCCAGGTCGTACTTTCCCCAATATTGCATTCAGGTTAGCACCATCATAGTAAAGTAAACCGCCGGCTTGATGAATAATGTTAGCAATTTCTTCAATTTGTCTTTCAAATATCCCTAAAGTGGAAGGATTAGTTAACATGATTCCCGCTGTTTGCTTTCCTACCGCAGCGCGTAGTGCGGTTAAATCTAAATCACCCTCAGGATTCGTTGGAATCTCACGAACCTTATAGCCACACATCACGGCAGAAGCGGGATTGGTACCGTGAGCGGCATCAGGAATAAGAAATTCGGTTCTAGCATGATCGTTACGTGAGGTGTGATAAGCCTTGATCATCGCAACGCCAGCAAATTCACCTTGAGCACCTGCCATAGGCGTTAAGGATACACCACACATTCCAGTGACATCTTTTAAGATCTCTTGGAACTCATAGAGACAACGTAAAGTGCCTTGGCAACTTTCTTCAAGCAGTAGAGGGTGTTGATTAAGAAAAGCAGGTAATGATGCCAAACAATGCACGCCTCGAGGATTGTACTTCATTGTACAGGATCCTAACGGATAGAAATTAGTATCAATTGAGAAATTTTTCTGTGATAGACGGGTAAAATGCCGTACTACTTGCAATTCAGAAACTTGAGGTAGAAAAATTTCTGTTTTTCGTAGTAAATTTTCGGGTAGTGAAGAAAAAATATTTGACGATAAGCTGCAGGGAATTTGTGCTTTTGCAATACGTCCAGTTTGGCTCAATTCAAAAATAAGCATAAAAATTTTTACGTTATACTAAGTAATTTGGATAATTCTTGTTGATACTTGTTTAGATCATCTTGATTTTTTGTTTCAGTAACACAAATTAATAAAGCATGACCTAATTCAGGGTAAAATGTGGATAGATCATACCCACCTTGTATTCCTAGTTTTGCTAACTCGCGTAATAAGTTGGGAACAGGTTGCGGTAAGCGAATAACAAACTCGTGAAAGAATGCAGTATTGAAAATTAATTCTATTCCGGGTATTTGCGTTAACAGATTGGCAAGTTGCTGAGCGCCTTGATGAGATGCCCGCGCGACTTTCTGTAAACCCATAGGACCTAACAGACTCATATAAATGGTCGCTGCCGTCACTAATAAACCTTGGTTAGTGCAAATATTTGAAGTTGCTTTGGCACGGCGTATATGTTGTTCACGTGCTTGCAAGGTTAATGTAAATCCTGGTTTTCCGTTTTTATCGATGGTGCGACCAACAATTCTGCCTGGCATTTGTCGTAACCATTCCTTTTTGCAACACATAAAACCAAAATAGGGTCCGCCACCTGCTAGTGGTACACCCAGTGCTTGTCCTTCGCCACACACAATATCAGCGCCTTGCTTTCCCCAACTTCCTGGTTCTTTGAGTAAAGCCAAACTTATAGGGTTCGTAACAGCAATGACAAGAGCTTGTTTTGCATGCGTCCATTCAGTTAATTGATCCACTTCTTCTAAAGAACCAAAAAAATTAGGTTGAGATATCACTAAAGCGCAAATATCTTGGTCTTCCCAAGCTTCTAGTGTTGCGGCTAATATTTTCCCTTCTTTTGTACAGTACGAAAGATCAATTAATTCGATGGCTTGTTGCGTTACAATGGCTTGTAGAGCTTGTCGATAATGAGGGTGTAAGGTCCGTGGGATTAAGATTTTTGCTGATTGGGTTTTTTTATTTGCTCTAACTGACATCAAGACTGCTTCAGCTAGAGCAGAAGCACCGTCATATAGTGATGCATTGGAATAATCCATGCCCGTTAGACTTGCCATCATGGTTTGATATTCATAGATCAGTTGCAATGTCCCTTGACTTGCTTCGGCTTGATAAGGCGTATACGCCGTCATGAATTCACCACGACTGGTAATATCCCAAACTGCTGCTGGAATATGATGTTCGTAGGCACCTGCGCCAATAAAACAAAGACCTTGTCTATTTTTTTGGCCCCGCTGTTCGATGATACGTGTCATTTCCATTTCAGTTAAACCCGCAGGAACATGGTTTAACTCTGCAGTTTGTAAATGGGCTGGAATTTCATCAAAAAGATCGCCGATGCTATGCACACCTAAGGTTGCAAGCATTTCTTGGATTTCGACATCAGTGTGAGGAATAAATGGCATATTAGGCCTCAACCAAAATTTGTTGTTGGTAAGTTGCAAAATCCAATAAATGTTCTAATTCACTCGTATCAGATAACTGTAGTCGAAATAACCAGCCCTGCTCGTAGGAATCAGAGTTAATAAGTTCGGGTGTAGTACTCAATGCGGTGTTGGTTTCAATCACTACTCCTGAAAGAGGGGCATAAACATCAGCCGCTGCTTTTACAGACTCTAACACACAGACTTCTTCATTTTTTGTAACACTCTTTTTTATAGTGGGTAATTCTACGTAGACAATATCGCCTAATAATTCTTGCGCGTGTGCGGTAATTCCAACGCAAACGATATTATTTTCTTCGATACGAACCCATTCATGAGTTGCCATATATTTTAATAATTCGGGTAGTTTTTTCATGATAGTCACTCTTTTTAAAAATTTAATTTCTTAAATAAAGGTTTTTTTTCCTTTTCGTATAAACGGAGGTTTAACGATGCGGACTTGATATTGTTTAGTGCCCATGATGACATCACAATAATTCTCATTATGCGCATCAGGTATTCTAGCAAAAGCAATAGAACTACCTAAAGTGGGAGAATAACTTCCACTAGTAATTTCTCCTTCGCCATGGGCAGTAATAATTTTTTGATGGTTACGTAAGATACGACCTTTTTCTTCTAAGACTAAACCC
>JBDLTN010000065.1:0-8985 GCA_039805785.1 Pseudomonadota bacterium
TATCACTATTGATAGTGAACAGGGTATTACACTGGCTGACTGTGAGCGAGTAAGTCGTCAGATTAGTGCGTTATTGGACGTAGAAGATCCTTTGCTTGGTCGTTATAACTTAGAAGTTTCTTCACCTGGTTTGGATAGACCCCTTATTAAAGAGAAGCATTTTCAGCGGTATGTTGGTCATTACGTGCGGGTTGCTACCCAGTCGACTATCGATAATCAACGTAAATTTAAAGGCTTTTTACAGTCAGTGGGCGTCGCTGGAATCGTTTTGAAGCAGGATGATGGGAAAGAAGTAGTTTTAACATGGGACAATATTTTGCGTGCGAATGTATTGCCTGAGATGAATAAATAACCGGAGGCAGGCTATGAAAAAAGAAATTTTATTAGTGGCAGAGACGGTATCTAACGAAAAAGATGTTGATAAAGAATTAATTTTTAAAGCGATAGAAGCCGCGTTAGCGATGGCTACTAAGAAGAAAGCAGGTGAAGATATTGATGTCCGCGTGGCTATCGATCGACGTACCGGTGACTATGATACTTTTCGTTGCTGGACAGTGGTTGCAGATGAAAGCGATGTCGGTGATCATTTTAAAGATGAACAGCTTCCTTTTGATCCCTTAAAACAAATGCGCTTAAGTGAAGCTAAAAAGCGGGATGAAAATAGCCAGATTGGCGATGTGATAGAAGAGCATATGCCTTCAGTGGAGTTTGGTCGTATTGCAGCACAAACGGCTAAACAAGTTATTATCCAGAAAGTAAGAGAAGCTGAACGCGCTAAAATAGCAGAAGCCTATACTAATCGTATAGGTGAGTTGTTGTCAGGAATAGTGAAGCGAATTACACGAGAAGGTTTGATCGTGGATTTAGGCGCAAGTGTAGAAGCTTTTGTTCCGCGTGAAGAAATGATACCCCGTGAAGAAGTACGATCCGAGGATCGTTTACGTGGTTATTTATATGCTGTAAATCCACAAGTGCGAGGCCCCCAATTGTTGATGAGTCGTACGCGCCCAGAAATGTTAATTGAACTGTTTAAGATAGAAGTCCCAGAGATTGGTGAAGAGTTGATTGAAATCAAAAGTGCAGCGCGAGATCCCGGTTCGCGTGCAAAAATTGCAGTTAAAACTAATGATGGTCGTATTGATCCCATAGGTGCTTGTGTGGGTATGCGTGGAGCGCGAGTCCAAGCCGTCTCCAGTGAATTAGCGGGCGAACGAATTGATATTGTGCTATGGGATGATAATCCAGTTCAATTAGTTATTAATGCGATGGCACCCGCTGAAGTTGCCTCTATTGTGGTGGATGAAGACACTAAAGTGATGGATGTGGCTGTACAAGAGGAACAATTATCGCAAGCTATCGGGCGCAATGGTCAAAATGTCCGTTTAGCCAGTGAACTGACCGGGTGGATTATTAATGTTATCACTGTGGAAGAAGCGGCAAAAAAAGTGGTAAAAGAATCGGAAGGTTTACAAAATCTTTTTATGGAACAGCTTGCCATCGATGAAGAATTAGCTGAGATGTTGGCGCGAGAGGGTTTTACCAGCTTAGAAGAAGTTGCGTATGTAGCACCGCAAGAGCTGTTAGACATAGAAGATTTTGATGAAGAATTAGTAGAAACTCTGCAAAATCGTGCTAAAGAAGCGTTAGCAACCCAAGCAACGACGAAGCAAAAATCGACGGTTTCTGATGAGCAGGATAAATTTTTAGAGCCCCATCAAGATTTACTTTCCTTAGAAGGTATTACTGAAGAAATAGCAACCACGTTAGCTAAAAAAGGCGTCTCTTCACGTGAGGCCTTAGCTGAGTTGGCAGTTGATGATTTGTTGGATATTATCGAATTAGATCGCAATAAGGCTGGAAAACTAATAATGGCAGCACGTGCGCCTTGGTTTGAGGAAGAAAAAAAATAGGTGTGAAACCAATTTACTATTTTCTGAGATTAAAAAATTTGAATTGGACTTATGGAAAAATGCTATTTTTTGCTGGTAGAGCGCGGCGTCAATTTTTTCGAGGAACGAAGTTTATTCAAGGATAAATGAGTATCGCGGATAAAGTTGACAACAAAGCTATAGTAAAAAAGGGTTTTTCGCATTAGTCCGGATAAGCAGGGTATGTAAGTTAGTCACTTAGCAATATATACTCAGAAAAACTTAGTAGGTTTTCGAAGCTGTCAAATATTGGCAGGAGAAGCATAGTATGACAGAAAGTATTAAAGATAAAACTGCAAATAAGGTTTCCACTGAGCTTGGAAAAGAAACTTCTGCGGATAATAATCCTAAAAAGGTGATTACTTTGACGCGAACTCGTAAAAGCACGAGTTTACTCAAAGTGAAAGATACCTCAGGTAAAGCTAAGACTATTAAAGTGCAAGTTCGTAAAAAAAGAACTTATGTGAAAAGTAATGAAGGCTTAATAGATGAGGAGACTAATCGCGCTAACGAAGCAAAAGAGGTAAAAGAAGCAGAAGAATTAGCATTGCAAGCAGAAAAAATTGCTGCAGAGAAACACTCGGTTTTACCTGCAACACCGGCTGAGCCAATTTCAGAAAATAATCTTCCTATAGAAGAAGAGTCAGTATCATCTAATGAAACAGTAGAGAAAGAACAAATATCTGTATCGGATAAAAAATCCATAGCACCTGCAACCAATCCGGAAAAAAAACCTAAGCCCACCAATGAAAAAGTGATTATTGCGCTACCCACTACTTCAGAAAGGGTCGAGCGTGAGAAAAAACATAAAAATCGCAACTTAAAAGAAAAAGAGCTAGCGAAATACCGGCATAAAACGATTTATCAACTTGAAGATGAGTCCAATGAACAATTCCGTTACCGGAAAAAAACTGGTAAGCACAAGCGACCCGATCAAATTTTACAACAACAGTTTGAAAAACCAACCGTCGCTGTGGTACATGAAGTAGGTATTCCTGTATCGATTACAGTGGGTGATTTAGCCCAAAAAATGTCAATTAAGGCCGCTGAAGTTATTAAGGCGTTGATGAAGTTGGGTGTGATTGCGACGATTAATCAGGCTATCGATCAAGATACGGCCATATTGGTAGTAGAAGAACTGGGACATATTGCTAAACCTCTTAGTGAAAACGCATTAGAAGAAGGTTTAGTGAATACAACACAGCAGCAAATGGGTGAATTGTTAATACGTCCACCCGTGGTTACTATCATGGGCCATGTTGACCATGGAAAAACATCTCTTTTAGATTATATCCGACGTACCAAAGTGACGCAGGGAGAAGCGGGTGGAATTACCCAACATATAGGTGCTTATCATGTTGAAATACCCAAGGGGGTTATTACCTTCTTAGATACCCCAGGCCATTCAGCGTTTACAGCTATGCGCGCCCGTGGTACACGAGTGACTGATATTGTCGTTTTGGTTGTTGCTGCGGATGATGGTGTGATGCCGCAAACCATTGAAGCTATTCAACATGCTAAAGCAGCCAATGTGCCGATTGTTGTTGCAGTCAATAAAATTGATAAACCTGAAGCCGATCTTGATAAAATAAAAAGTGAATTAGCTAAACAAGGACTCAACCCTGAAGAGTGGGGTGGAGATACCATGCTCATTCCTGTTTCAGCAAAAACAGGTGCTGGTATTGATGACTTATTAGATTCACTTTTGGTGCAGGCAGAAGTATTAGAGTTGAAAGCGCCACAAGAAGGTCCAGGACAAGGAATAGTGATTGAATCGCGTTTAGATAAAGGAAAAGGGCCGGTTGTAACTATCTTGGTACAACGTGGAAAATTACATAAAGGTGATCTTTTATTAGCAGGTACTGCTTATGGTCGCGTTAGAGCTTTGCTCGATGAGCGAGGTAAGTTAGTCGAAGCTGCTGGACCTTCTATGCCTGTTGAAGTATTAGGTCTATCCAGCGCCCCGGTAGCTGGTGATGAGGCTGTGGTTGTTGCAGATGAACGCAAAGCTCGCGAGATAGCTTTATTCCGTGAAGGAAAATTACGCGAAGCTAAATTAGCTCAACAACGCATGATTAAAACGGATGATATTTTTGGCCAATTAGATGAAAACCAAGTTAAGACCTTAAATATTATTCTAAAAACTGATATGCAAGGATCAGCTGAGGCATTACAAGAAGCTTTGAATAAGCTTTCCACTTCTGAAGTAAAAATAAAACTAGTGTACGTTGGTGTGGGTGCGATTACCGAATCCGATGCCAATCTTGCTTTAGCTTCAAGAGCATTAATTTTAGGATTTAATGTTAGAGCGGATGTCACGGCAAAAAAAGCAGTGGAAAAAGAAGGTTTAATAATGAATTACTACAGCGTAATTTATGACCTAATTGACCAAGTTAAAAATATCATGAATGGTTTATTGTCCCCAGAAATAAAAGAAAATATTTTAGGTTTAGCCGAGGTTCGTGAAGTATTTCGTTCTGCTAAGCTGGGTGTTATTGCTGGATGTATGGTTACCGAAGGATTAGTTCGTCGTAATGCACCGATCCGGGTATTACGTGATAATGTTGTGATTCATGAAGGTGAATTACATTCATTACGTCGGTTTAAAGATGACGCTTCTGAAGTTCGACATGGTATGGAATGTGGTATTGGCATTAAAAATTTTGCTGATATACGAGTAGGCGATATGATCGAAGTGTATGAACGTATTTCTATCTCTAGAACACTCTAATGCCAAAAGAATTTAATCGTGTTGCGCGTATTGCTGATCTGATACAGAAAGAATTAAGTAATACTATTTTAAATAAAGAAATAGCAGATACTCGTTTGAAATTTATAACGATTACTTCTGTAAAAGTTTCACGCGATCTCTCTTATGCAGATATATTATTTACCCAATTAGATGTAGAAAATTCTAACAATAAACCACAAAGTAAGGCTTTAGCGGTTAAGTTGTTAAGAAAAGCAGCTGCTCGTTTACGTTATGCATTAGCCCAACGTTTGCAATTACATAAAGTGCCTAGTCTGCGTTTTTTTTATGATGATTTTATGGAAGAAAGTGATCGTATTCATAATTTAATCGACAGTGTTATTGCGAAGGATAAGGCTAAACGTTCTGAATAAATAATTATATTTTCTAAAAAAGAATAAGTTATGCACTCCCTAACCCCTAAAAAACGTGCGATCGATGGTATTTTATTGCTTGATAAACCTAAAGAGGTGACATCAAATCAAGCTTTACAAAAAGTAAAACAATTATTTTCGGCATCTAAGGTGGGACACACAGGAAGTTTAGATCCTTTGGCAACCGGTTTATTGCCATTATGCTTTGGTGAAGCCACAAAATTTTCTCAGTTTTTACTGAATGCGGATAAAACTTACTCGGTTAGCGCTTGTCTAGGGATTCGAACTAGCACAGGTGATGCTGAGGGGGAAGTGATAGAATCACGACCAGTCCTTAACTACTCTACTGATCAATTAGAAGCGATCTTATCTACTTTTCGCGGAACGATCTCTCAGATCCCCCCGATGTTTTCCGCATTAAAACATAAAGGTCGTCCTTTATATAAATTAGCTAGACAAGGTATTGTAGTAGAACGAAGTCCTCGAACCGTAACCATCCACAGCTTACGTCTACTGGAAAGTAATAATACAGAAAAAAATTCAAGTACCAAAAAAATTAACTCGCAGCAATTGGATTTTTGTCAAGGCGCTGAGAAAATGAGCAACCGGAATGTATACAATATACATGAGGGTTGTGAATTGAGCAGCAACGCAGGAAAAAATTCAAGTGCGAAGAGAATACTTAATTTAGAGATTAGATGTAGTAAGGGCACATATATTCGTACCTTAATCGAAGATATCGGTGAAGCTCTAGGGTGCGGTGCCTATGTCACTGATTTACGTCGCCTCAGTGTTGCCAATTATCATGCAGAACAAATGGTAAGCTTGGAAGAATTACAAGGCTTAAGCCTAGCCGAATGCGATCAAAAATTACTGAGTTTAGATAGTTTATTAAACGAATGGCCAGTTTTAAAAATTTCTCAAGCAGCCGCTTATTATCTTTATCGTGGACAAGCAGTATTATTACCGAATCTCCCTAAACAAGGTTTGCTGCGCTTACTCTTACAAAAAAGTGGCCAATTTATTGGTGTGGGTGAAATTTTAGAAGATGGTCGCGTTGCACCACGGCGTTTAGTCGATTTGAATAAATTAAGCATTAGCTGACAACTATTGTAGATTTTCTATGATGCAGATTAATTAGCCGTAATTAAACCTTAAACTGTCGTTTCAACCTAATTATTTAGCTGCTTTTTTTAAATTTTATGCTTATTTAATTTTCGGCATAAATTGTACATATTTTGCCCAATCAATAATGATATTATGGTAATTAGCGAGGTCTTTGCTAGGCTTAAAGGAGAGACATACTTAATGTGTTTTAATTAGGAGCTCATATGAACAAAGGTAAATTTCCTCACGATAAAAAACATCAAAAACCAAAATGGCCAAGTCATGCAGGTATTGGTCCACAAAAACCTCCACACAATCCTGGACATCACGGTGGACACGGACCAGAAGGTAATCCAAATAAACCACAATGGCCAGATAATAAGGACCGACGCTAATAGTTGAATGAATGCTTGTGGATAAGCTTGCTAATTTTTTTAGTAGTTGATTGGGGCAGGAGCGCAACTGAGATGGATGATCTTTACCGATCATCCATCTTTTTTTATGCTGCTTTTATATTCAAAAAATTAATTAACCTGTCGTTGCGAACGCGTAGATGGCCACACTCGCTGTGTTCGCTCGCCATGATGGATCGTAATGTGTGAGCTCGCTTATGATGGCGGGGAAGGAATTATTCCAAAAAATTTTTATGCTTTTACGCGGGAAAGATATTCACCGGTACGCGTATCCACTTTAATTAATTCACCAATTTGGATAAACAGTGGAACTCGCACAATAGCGCCAGTTTCTAAAGTAGCCGGTTTCCCACCTCCACCCGATGTATCACCGCGCACGCCGGGATCGGTATCCACTATTTTTAAGATAACAAAATTAGCGGGCGTAATGCACAAAGGAGTGCCGTTAAATAAGGTCAGAGTGCAGGAATCTTGTTCCTTTAGCCATATTTTGGCTTCTGTGACCGCGGCTGCATCTGCGGCATATTGTTCGTAGGTTTCGGCGTCCATGAAATGCCAAACCTGTCCATCGTTGTACAGATATTGAACTTCAATATCAAATACATCAGCAGCGGATAAGCTATCTCCAGATTTTAAAGTCCGCTCAATAACGCGACCATTTTTTAAATTACGAAGTTTAATTCGATTAAAAGCCTGACCTTTTCCTGGTTTAACGTAATCATTTTCCAATATCGTGTAAGGGTCATTATCTAACATGACCTTCATACCGTTTCTTAATTCATTTGTTGTGTAGTAAGGCATAAAATTAATTCAAAAGTTAAAGTTTAAATAGATGTTCGCGATAATAACGTAATTCATTAATAGAGTCTCTTATATCTTCTAAAGCCAAATGCTTGGATTTTTTCTTGCAGCCATCTAAGATACTGGGATTCCAACGATAAGCTAATTCTTTTAAAGTGCTCACATCTAAGTTACGATAATGAAAATATTTCTCTAATACCGGCATACAGCGGGCTAAAAAGCGCCGATCTTGACAAATACTATTACCACACATCGGTGATTTATTAGGAGGGACATATTCCATAATAAATTCTAAGGTCTGTTTTTCGGCTTCCTCTTCGGTTGTTTTGCTGGCTCTTACGCGATCGAGTAAACCTGAGCCATTATGTTGGCGTTTATTCCAATCATCCATACCGTTTAATAATTGTTCATCTTGGAATATAGCAAACACCGGACCCTCCTCTATAATCTCTAGTTGAGAATCGGTGATAATGGTGGCAATCTCGATAATGCTATCTTGATTAGTATCAAGTCCTGTCATTTCGAGATCGATCCAGATTAAATTATCCGCTTTAGGCGTCATGTTAGGACCTTTTAATAATTATTACTATACTCTTCACACTTGAATTTTTGCCTAGGTTGCCGTTCAATTCGCAATCCTCATTACGGCGCCTTGCCAAAAATCCAATTTTCTATCAGGAAAATTATTTATCCTTTATATTATACCGTGGCCGCTATCCAAGATGCGAATATTTAAAAGGGTTATTTGGAAAAATTTATGTTATTACTCATTGTTTTTATCATAATGGCTTATTTACTGGGCTCTCTGTCTAGTGCAATTATAGTGAGTAAATGTGCGGGGCTACCTGATCCGCGTACGCAAGGGTCAGGGAATCCGGGAGCTAGTAATATTCTCAGGATAAGCGGAAAAAAATTAGCGATAATTGTTTTATTAGGTGATGTGCTCAAAGGGTGGATCCCGGTGGTATTAGCTAAATTATGCGGTTTGTCTTTCGCTGAATTGGCCTGGATTGCTTTTTTTGCTTTTATAGGCCATTTATGTCCTATTTTTTTTGGTTTTCGCGGCGGAAAAGGTGTAGCAACCGCATTGGGTGGTTTAATTGCTTTAGCTTGGCCTTTAGGCTTGATAGGATTATTAAGTTGGGGTGTGGTGTTGTTTTTATGTCGTTATATCTCTGTGGCTTCCATGTTGGCGGCGATAGTGACGTTTTTATATGTTTTTTATAGATACCCATTTCCAGTGTATTTACCTATCTTTTTAATGACAATATTACTTATAGCGCGACATTTCTCAAATATTCAACGTTTATTTCAAGGGACAGAACCAAAATTTACTCAATCCGAACTTAAGCAGAAAAAATAATTTTTATGTTTTAACATATTGTTTTAATTATGTTATGTTGATTGGGGCAGGTAAATTTTAGAATAAAAATTTTAATTAATGGAGATCATTATATGTTAATTAAACTTAAAAATAATTTTACTAACGATCCATCTATCGATCCATCTAATCCATTGTGTAAACCTCCCAAACTTACCCCAGTTTTTAAATAGAGGAATTTTTATTTAGGCATTGAGAATAGTATATGGGTGTTTGATTATTTAAAGCTTCA
>JBDLTN010000066.1:0-8901 GCA_039805785.1 Pseudomonadota bacterium
ACTGCGATACTACTAAGTAATGCCATCCCTGCTAAAATCGTTTTCTTCATTACCAGTGTCTCCATACATTAACTATGATATGAAAGCAAGTGATTATCTCAATAATTCTAATCCAGTCTAGTTTCTTCATAGTGTTAAAAAAGAGGGGTTTCCCCCTCATGCTATAAAGGAACGTCATCCAAGCCTAAACTGTCCAGCAAATCCTCTGCATTAGGCTGTTCAAAAACATATTCCTCATACTTCTTAGCTACAGCGATAACATCAGCAGGATTAAGAGGGGACTTAGCACCAACAGCCAAACTATCCACTGCGCTACTAATAGAACTCTGGCGAATAATATATCTTTGTCGAATTGCACGTTCCTCTTTGGTTTCATAATTGCTTCCTGTCACTCGTGTGTTAGTGGATGCTGCGTTAGATTGTGTTGCCACTGCTGCTCCTCCTTCATTAATTGCTGTCCAATCCCAATAACCTTTGTCATTCTTGACTGTGGTTACGTCAACTGAAGCACCTTTTGTCAACTTCTCAATAGCCTTGAATACAGCAGGATTTGAGAATGAAATCAATTTCTTTTCTGCAATCTTACCATTACTACGATAAGAGACAGTAAGCTGACCATAAGTGCCTTTACCATTCTTACTCGGTATTTCTTCTCTTACTACATCTACAATTTCAATTAGCATATCTCTTCCTTTTTAATTTCTACCATATTTTCCCAATCCTGCCCCTGTAGCACTTCACACTCCATAGGAACATTAAAGGGAGTTAAAAATAGCTTTTCAAAGTTCTTCGGTAGGTCATCAAAAACTTCGTGCATTGTTCTAGCTACCACCTTATTATCGCATACTTTTTCGTTTATGTCAACTACTATACTATCATGCACAGTGTTGACTAATAAGCATTCTTTTAACTCAAGTCGCTTAATCCTGTTGTAGAAGCTCACTCTAGCCAGTGCCATTAAATCAGCACCAGTGCCTTGCACAATGTAATTCTTAACCTGCGTGTCTTTGATACTGCCATTATACTTCTCAAATCTATACTCTCTTCCAGTAGGGGAAATAATTCTACCCCTCTCAACTGCTTCTTTTACAAGTCGTTTATGCCATTCTTTAATTCCTTTATATTTGTCATAATATGCGTCAATCACTTCCTGCCAATACTTATCACTCTTACTAATCCCCATAAACTCAGGGTCGTTAGCGTAAGAATAGGCAGACCCACCATACAGCAATCTAAAATTAAATATCTTTGCAATTAACCTAGAAGGCAAGCCAAACCTATTCTGATTGTCAGTGTGTAAATCCGCCCCATCACGAATCTCTTGCATTAGCACTGGGTCTTGAGACAAGAAAGCTGCCACTCTAATCTCCAATGCTGCTGCATCACATTGTATTAAAATGGTGGTTCTCCCTTCTTATCTGCCATCTTACGATAGTAGTCTGATAATGCTATCTTAGACATATTGTTTAAATGCTCTACAAAGAAACGAACACCATATTCTTTGATAACATCATTAGCATTAGCAATGGTAGTAAACACCCATGCCTCACTAGCCTCTTGTTGAGCAGAATCTCTCTCATAGTCTAAATAGGCTTGATAGTCTAATTCCACTTGTCCATAAACATCATTATATTCTTTAGCCATAATAACCTCTAAACTTCGTAATCTCTAACCATTGTAAAAGCAGCTGCTAGGAAAAACCCACAAACTGCACCTAATAAGAAAGCCATCCAATAACACTGTATAATCTCAAGCATATCTACTCCTAAATACTTCTTTCATATCTCCTGCGATGTTCTGCAAGTTGGGTTTGGTGGAAGACAGCCTACCTGTTCTAGCTGTCACTTGATTTAAGTTACCATGTAAATAGTTAGGTTTCCAATTCATACTCTCCCTTAACTTTGGTAAGCCATTATAATATGTTCCTACCATCTTTTCAAGTTTAGCCAGCTCTAAAATCACTTCTAGCAGTCTTTTACCAGCTTTATCTCTGCACTTAAGCTGTCTAAGCACATCTTCGCCAGTTTGCCAATATCCTTCTTTCTTTAGCTCTGTTTTAGGCAAAGGGTTAAATAGTCTAGGCAAAGTGTAATCGTAATCTCTCCATCCGTATTTGTCTTCTCCTTTTCTATCACCTGTTTTGTAAGTTCCAACAAGTTCTTTCCGAGAAATTGTAATTGTTCCTCCGTATAGGAGTGCGGATAGGTGGTCTCCACTTTCAGTGTTAAATTCTTCGATGTTATGGTAATCATTTAACTCCATCCTAAGTTGTTTAATCTTCTCTTCAAGTTCCACAGCTTTCTCCTTGCAGAGTTCTTCGTCAAAGTAGAAGCCGTTGTATTCCATTTCCGCCAAAACCAATACATCCTGATTAGCAAGCGAGACCAGTCGTTGGAACTGTAAGGGTTTTTTGCTAACTGCCTCTTTCTGAAGTTGATAAATCGCATAAGTTGTTGTAAGGTCATGGTCTTTGAGATACGATACAATTTCATCTCTTGGTATGTCTTTCGTGTCAATGCCATTATCCCAGTATTGCGTTTTAACATCCGGTTTTTGTGGTAAGCCATATTTCTCCGCCATTTTGTTCATTGATGGATAAGGTGTTGTTTGCCCTTCTAGCATAAATTCTACTAAGGCGCAGTCCCAAATACGACAGCCACCAACAGAAATACCGAGATTGCGCAAATGATGGAGGTCAAACTTAGCATTAACAAATACAAGCACGTCTGTGGTCTTGATTTCATCTTGAATTTCCTTAATTTTAGAGCCATAAGGCTCGTCTGAGTAGGCAATATCCCACACTTTATCTCCCAAACCGACAAAACACACTTCATTTCTGCTATCAAAGGCATTACCTTTGTTGAAAATGGTTGTTTCTAGGTCGCAGGGCTTAACTATCATTTTATAATCCCAACTAACATATGTGTTTCTCCGCCTGATTTAGTAAATTTTACCATGCACTCTGTCTTAGACTGCATAAAGTAATACATTACCACCATTCCAATTAAAAAGCAAGCCAAATACATCCACTTTTCTTTCTCCATGATTCTCTCCTAAAATAATGGCTCATGCCACTCTGCGTCATCTTTATCTAATTGTGCTGGTGGTTCAGGATAAGGGCTTGCGCCATCTGCCGGATAGTCAAAGAATCTTATTGGCACACCTTCGTCATCATACCATGCCCATACTTTACTCATGGTATCCACCTTTTCTAACTCTGAATTGAAATAGGTCTTTATACGAAGGGTTTTTATCAATAAACTTTCTAGCATAATGACTTATCCATCCATCATCAATTTTAAATTGTGCATCACTATCTCCTATATCAGTCTCCCATCTAACTCTATGGAATATACTTTTAGCCGAATAGTATTTTCTTTTTTGAGCAATTTGTAATGCAAACTTTTCAAACATTGCATATATTTGAGGATGTTTTTCATCATAATCTTTAAAATTTTCTTTAGTCCATCTAAGTTGTTTCATCTATTTCCCTTTCTACATAATCGTTAATTTGACTAATCATAAGGTATGCTAAATGCTCTGCCCTTGCTTTCACTTCCTTATCATCTTTCCTATCCCATGCAAGTGCTAGATATTTTAAATCACTTAGAAAAGCGTCTGTGTCTTTTGCAAGTCCAGCATCTAAGAAATCATTGCCATCCATTTCATCTACCATGTCAAAAAAAGCTAAATTGCGTTTTTCTTCTAAATCATATTCCGGTGTTACAGGCTTTTCATGTGGGTTCATATAGTAATACTCATAATAATCACTCATTTTTCTCTCCATACAAATATGTCATGTTCTGTCCAAACTTTTGATAACTGATTATAACACACTTTTGCAATACCAAAAGAAGGGAAAACTTCTCTAGCTACCTTACTACCTTTTACATAATAAAACATCCCTGCTAATGGTCTATTTCTCAATTCATGTTCAACAGGCAAATCTTTAAGCACAATCTCCATTAAACATCCTCATAGATTGATAAATGTGGGTGTAAAATCACCTGATGGGCTTTCATGTGGCGCATCCCCTCTAGGGTGTTTTCATCCCCACGAAGTTTGTTCTTTGACAGCGTTAAATATCTTACATTGTCATAGCCTTCTTTGTCAATTCTGCCAATTCCTAGAATGAAGTCAAGTTCTGATGGCTTGGCTGTTTTACTATCTGCCAACTGGCTTTCGTCAATCACCATACTGTTATGGCTAGTGCTGTCTGCCTGACCAACTGTGATAAATGGGCATTGTGTCTTAGCAATATCTCTACCCCACTTGTAAATTTCATGCAACAGCAGGTCTTTTCTATCTCCAGTAAACCCTTTCACCTTGTCCATATTGTCCACAATGATTAATGATGGGTCAATTTGCTCTATGGTGCGTTCCATCACCTTGCGTTCTACATGAACAGGGTTATCAACAAACTTAATCCTGTCGCCTATCTTATCTTCCCAAATCTGTTTGGCTCTTTTCATGTTGTTTCTAACTTCCATGTATGTCATACCGGTAACAGCGTTATACATACGGAATACAACATCCTTGCCACCTTCTTCGTTAAAGAATATCAGGATTGGCTTTTCTACCTGTGTAGCCATAAATGTAGCCTCAGACACCCACATAGCAGTTTTACCAGTTTCAACACGGGCAAAGATGTGTCCAAAATTCCCTTTGCGTAGTGGTCCTAAAGATTGATTCAGGCATTTAAGTCTCCACTTCAATCCACCCTCCAAATTTTCTTCTAACATCAACTGTTCAATGTCTGTGCTAACAAATTCAATCTGCTCTGCTTCAATGATTGTAGAGCTATCTCTCTCATTAATCACTTCGTCTAGCTTATCAACTGGCAATCTGCCCTCTGCAACATCTAAAGCCATCAATGCAACATTACTAGCCCATGCACGAGCCAAATGGCTTTCTAGGTAAGGGATTATTTCATCCACAGTCGCCTCAGCGTCTTTAATCTCAGCGATGACATTTTTAACAGCCTCTCTATCTCCCTCTTTAAGAACAGGGTAGTTAGCTAGATAGTTTGCCTCTAACACTTCCATGCTTGATGCCGGCAAAGATTTAAAACAGCGATGTAAAACAGGGTAGTTTTGCCTGATGTAGTCAAGTTTCAATGACGCATGATATTTTTCATACAGGTCATTATTCCCTACAAACAGCCTTAATATTGAATGTTCAACCATTTATTAAAAATCCTTTACAATAGTTTTAAAATAATATATAATAAAATAATTATAATAATATATAATTAATAATATAATTATTTAATAATATAATTATATATATCATTATCTGAATAATTCTTTGGGTCTTTATCAGTGATTATACAATCCACCTGCTTACCGATTAACTCTCTTGCCTTGCGTGAAGCAATGACATTGTTTTTGGCTTTATCTCTATCACCCCAAATAACCACTTTATCATAGTTTTTTACTTTTGTCCACCACTCTGTTGGAATTGTAGCACCAAGCATTGGAATGGCTGTAAATTGTCTGCCCACCTTGATAGCTGAGATTATATCTTCCACAAATACGGCAATGTTGCCTTGTCCATAGGTAATGAATGGCTTGTTGCCTGATGATAGATATTTATTAACCGCATTGTCGTCAAAGTTTCTAGCAAGCCAATAATTGCCATCATAATACAGCACCAATAAATTACAGCTAACTTCTTCATTTTTTATAATCCTTGTATGAGCATAATGAAAACTATCCATCTCATTTTGTGTTAAATTATACCCTAAAAGCCATTTTAAGGCGGTTTTTGGCAAGTTTTTAGTCAAAGTGATACCATCCATTACCTTTTCAGTAGAAACTGGCTTAAATCGGCTTAAATCTCTTTTGATTTTGCGATAACCGCAACCAAAACAATAAAAACCATTATCCCATTCACCTAAATTATTGCGTGAATTGCAACTTGGGCATGGGTGGTGTCCTAAAAATGCCATGATTAATCTTCTTCCATTGGTGATTGTTCAGTTTCAACAATGTTTAAGTCAAAATTGTTGCTAATTGCAACATCGTTTTTAATTTCATAATAACAGAATGAGCAAAGGTCAAGAAATTTTCCATGTGTGTCTTTTCTAGTCGCTTCAATGTCTGTCAATTCACAATTACAAGCTAAACAGTGCATAATTACCCTTTCAAACTATCAATTTCAGCTCTTAATTCTGCATTTTCTATTTTATATTGTTCAATGTCTGCCAGAATTTTTTCTAATTCATATTGCAATAAGCTAGGGTCAGAATGTAAATAAAAATGGTCTAGAATTTCGTCTAATTCCTTCAATCGTCTGTCATAATCGTCTAATCTCTCAACAACAGCCCTTGTAAAATCGTCTAAATCTCTATCTCTTGCAATTCTTAATAAATGATTTGTGTCTGTTAAATGATAACTCATGACAAAAATTCCTTTTCTTTAGGTATAAATTCTTCAATATGACAATATTCCAAAGTTTCGCCCTCTTGTAAATTGCCCTCTATCATTGGAACAATAAAATCAGCGTCATCTTCGTTTAATGTCATGTATAAAACTATTCTATAGTGCCTTAGCAATTTAATATACTCCGATAAGTAAATAAAATATTATATTCAATTACCACCAAGCAGAATAGATAAGTAATGCAATAATAATACAGATAATAATTAATGCTGTCATGCTAATCCTATTCTCACGATTATAAAAAGTTTCGTCATACGCTTCACGATTAATGTATAAATCCTTTTCGCTTATAAGTCTAAATGCTTTGCCTAGTTTCATGATTCGCCCTCATTTAATAAAATTGCTTTGTCTATCTGAAAATCAGAGTCCCCATTTTCCCAAAAGCGATAGTCTGCCAAAAATGCCTTTTCTATTGCTTCATTTTCGTTTTCTGCTTCAATAATAATTGTTGAATAAACTAATTCACTAGCTATAACTTTATATTTAGCCATTTTAAACCCCTTTCAGTTTTGTTAAAAACTATTCACCTAAATTAAACCGCATAACTAAACCATCAAAAAACTCTTGATTCTTTTCTTCTGCTTTTACACCATCAAGCCAAGTATTAATATGCTTTGTTGTTGTCTTTGAAAACTTCTTATTTGTTTTGTAATATTGCAAGCCTATTTCGCAAGCAACTGGCGTTTTATAGCTGAATAACACCTTCATGCCATTAACGATTAACAAAGTTTTATTGTTGCCCATCGGTTTAAGTTCTATCATTTTACACCTTTCTGTTCTCAAAATAATCTGTATTGTGAAATTCAATTTCCAAGCAATTATAATAACGGAAATGCTGTAATAATGCAAATTGCCATGCGTGTATCTCGCCCATGATTAACTCCCTTTAATTAAACTTTTGTAAAATAACCCACCATTTCGGAATAGTATCTAATTCAAATTTTTTTAAAAATTGGATTCTCGCTTGTTTTTTACTTCTGGCATATTCATTAAAACAATAAGAAAACCCACTCGCCCATATTTGATAATGCTTCATAATAAACCCTTTCTAATTAAAAATTGCTGTATGCGACAGCATAGTTTAAAGCATAACTGAAAAAAACCATTAATGCAATAATAACAAAATAAATAAGATTGTCAAAGATAAAATTAAGCATGATTATCCCTCTACAGAAAATTCGCAATTATCAATTAAAGATTGTAATTCAGCAATCTCAGCATCTACATTAAGCCAAGCAATTTGTAGCATTTTGCCCTCAGGCTTTCGCATTAACTTTTCAATCTTAACTTTGTTAGCCTCTAGTTTTTTAAGCTGATTTTTAATTTCTATTAATTCCATTTTCTACCCCTAAATTAAAAGTTATAAAATACATAAACAGTTTCATCTTTTCCATCAAAGAAACCCAAAAGCATAGTGCGATTTTCTAAATATTCACTTACAGCCCTATCGCTTGCAATATTGTAATATTCTCTTACTTCTGTTTCAGTCATCTCGCTAATATCACAGCATAAAGCTATAACATCTAATTCATCTTGTTCGCCTGTGTCGCGTTCATAATCTTCTATAAAATCGAAAATTATTTTTTGAGCTTCAAAACTGAATTGCTTACTTCTACCGGCATTATCAAATGCCATACGAAAACCACAAAAATCTATTGATTGATACATAATAAAACCCCTCTCGGTTATTGGCAAAATTGCCAGCAAAGCATACTCTATTATAAATATGCTTCACTTGCAAATTTATCACGCTTCAGGGTGATTTGTAATATAAACATGACGGCATAAATTTATAAGCGTTTCTGCTTCATCAATATGCAATCCATTCACTTCTGCAAAGCGTGCAACAGTGAGATAGTTATTCCAAAAATCTAGGTAAATATCTATTAAATTGTTTCTCATTTTAAACCCCTTTTAAATATAAACAAAAGCCTTACAATTCCCGAAAGTTTCAATTTTACCTATAATCTTACCAAATTCACAAATTACAGGATTGAACCCCTCATAAGCAATATCAACAGCAAAATGCTTTGCTTCATGCTCAAAAACAAAATAATTTATTGCCATTTCATTGTCAAGCATATAATCAACAGAATAATTCATTTTAAACCCCTTTTAAAAATTAAATTACAGGTTAATAATAATATCATCATAAGGCAATAATTGGAAATTAATTTTAATTCTAGTTTCGCTATCATTTATATCTACTTTAAAATATCCCTTGTCAATGCTTTGTGTGATTATCTCACCCTCAGGCTTAAAAAATTCAGGGTAGATTTTAAAACTATAAATATCAGGAATAGATTTTAATGCTTTTTCTGTAGCTTTGTGCATTTTCGTTTTAAGTTTCATTTTATACCCCTTTCATTTTTACTGGAAAGCATATTAAAGCTGATTTTAATTCCGGTGCATATTCTTTAAAACTTGTTAAAACTTCAACCCCTTTTAATTCTAACTC
>JBDLTN010000067.1:0-8863 GCA_039805785.1 Pseudomonadota bacterium
TTATTAATGTAAATTTTTTTCATTTTATTATATTCCGATATCCTGATCTTCTTTAGTATAATGCAAATTATCGATAAAATGTATTGACACATTAAATTTTTAATGTTTATATAGATATTACTGGATTAATGAATACCTTGCTGGTAGAAGTTCCAGGGGTTAAGAATAGGGATATTAAAAACAACAATAGTTCCTATTTTTAGGAACTTAGTTATTTTCTTATAGGTAATGTTTAAGAATAAATTATTTGCAAACTTATATTACTGCATTGAAATTTTTTTAAACTTTAAAGGTTAGAAAATAATGAAGCCCAGCAAGGTTTTTTACATTCTTTTAACTGCCTGCAAATTTTTGGTTAAAGAAATCCGTATTTTCATTCATTATTGATCAAAACTTCTTATTTTCTAGGTCCTAGAGTATATTTAAAAACAAAGAAAGTTAGGCAGAAAAATCTATTTTCAGATATTTCTTTAATATAGAATTAAATACCTATGCATGTGTTAAACCAATCTATTATCCATCTTTGGCATACTAAACTTGATGATCATTGTAAAAAATACCCGCTCTACCAAAGCTGGCTTGCTCCTAATGAAAAATTACATGCTGAAAAAATGGCCCTTCCGTATCGACAAAACTTTGTTATTTCAAGAGCAATATTACGTGATCTACTCGCTTATTATTCTAAACAATATCCTGAAAAACTGAAATTAAGTTATTCTGCTTCAGGTAAACCTTTATTAATAAAAAATCAAGGCCAACGAATTGAATTTAACCTTTCCCATTCAAATAACACGCTGGCTTGCGTTTTTACTTTAGGTACGCCCGTAGGTATCGATATTGAATATATAAATTCAAGAATGCATCTCGACAAAATCGCCTACCGTTTTCTTCCTGCGTATGAATATGATCAGCTGCAATTACTACAGGGAACAAATAAATTGCAAGCATTTTTTAGGGCTTGGGCCAGAAATGAAGCCTTAATAAAAGCTAAGGGTAATATCTTACAGACCCATCCCTATTCTCGATATAAGCTTTCTCTAACTAAACTAAACAGTTTAAAATACAAAAAACAAGAAATAGATTCTTCCTTTTATACTGTTTCTAATTTATTTCTTTATCCTGATTTTACCACTGCAATTGCTGTAAAAGGAAAGGAAAAACCTTTAGTCATCCAAAAATATATTAAAACGATGTCAGAATTAAATAATTAAATCTTTGCTCATAAAAAATTAATGTCTTTTAAACTTAATATAAAGCAAATTACAATCTACATTCATCAAAACTCCATCAGCATAAAACGTACTACTCCACATGTCGAATCATCAGGTTGCATTTCTGTTAAAGGATAATGCAGGTTAAGTGCTTTCAAATAACGGCGATTACCGTCAATGACAAGCTGTCTAAAAAGTAAGGAGCTCCCGGAATCTTGCTTTATTTTTGCTAGGATAAAAGCAGCATTATGAGCAACACAGTCGGTATCTAAGACAATTATACAATTTTTAGGAAAACTAGGCCCTTGAGCAGTTTCCATACAATCATTTTCTACGCGTAATGCAAAAGCATCTGAACTAAGTGGAATATTAGTGCTTAGGTATTTAGAGTAGGTTTTTGGAGAAATCTTAATAAAATGCAGAAAACGTTCTTTTGCTTCTTGGGGTGTCAATAATGGCACTTGATAATAGGGTTGACTATTTTCATACTGATAAGACCCTTCAGTCTCTTCTGCAGCATGTTCATGGTCTAGCCATCCATGAGGCTTATTAAAGACTTTTTCAATATGACTAGCCAGTCTATCGCCAATATTTTTAATCGGACTATTACCAATTAAATGACTAATCTGACTCTGTGAACGATCTAAATGCTCAGAAAGATCGGTGATACCACCTACTGAACGAGCTAATTTCCGTAAATTTTTCCGTCTAATATCTTTTATATTCATGCCATAGCTTTATTAAAGTTTTATTGTTATGACCCATAGAGTAAACTTATACTTTGTTTAAAGTCCTATAAATGTCAAAAAAAGTAATATCTATGGTAATACATATTACCTTTTTAGATAAGTGGCAACAAAATTATTTTAATCAAACAACAAAATTTCCCAGTTTTTTCTTAACTTTTATCTTTTTCAGCGCTATATAATTTGGTAAACCTTTTTGATAGGGAGGATAATCTTCCCCCTGGATTAAAGGCAATAGATAATCTCGACATCGCTGCGTAATGTGAAAACCATCTTTAGTAATATAGGATCGTGGCAATTTTTTTTCTTTATTAGCAACGGAGACTAATGGCGTCTCGCCTATGGACCATCGATAACGCTTACCTGGTGATCTAATAATAGTGGGCATTACTGCATTTTTCCCTTTAATAGCAAATTCAACAGCTGCTTTACCTAAAGCATAGGCTTGCTTTACATCTACTTCAGCTGAGATATGCCTTGCAGAACGTTGCAAATAATCAGGTAAGGCCCAGTGATATTTATAACCAAGTTTTGTTTTAATTAGTTGTGCAATAATTGGAGCTGCGCCGCCTAATTGTTTATGACCAAAAGCATCAGTAGTACCCGCTTCAGCTAAAAACTTTTGTGTTGAATCTTTAATACCTTCCGACAAAACAATAACACAATAACCCCATTTTTTTACGGTTTTATCAACTTCCTGTAAAAATAAAGATTCGTTGAAAACGATCTCAGGAAATAAAATAATATGTGGCGCATCCCCTTTTTTTTGCATAGCCAATCCACTTGCAGCAGCTATCCAACCGGTATGGCGACCCATCACTTCCATAATGAACACTTTAGTCGACGTCGCACACATTGAAGCAACATCTAACCCCGCTTCTAATGTAGAAATAGCGATATATTTTGCGACTGAACCAAATCCAGGACAGTTATCAGTGATAGGAAGATCATTATCAATTGTTTTGGGAATACCTATGCAAATTAAGGGATAATT
Organism: Pseudomonadota bacterium; assembly: GCA_039805785.1. Classification (GTDB taxonomy): domain Bacteria; phylum Pseudomonadota; class Gammaproteobacteria; order Diplorickettsiales; family Diplorickettsiaceae; genus Aquirickettsiella. The sequence continues at coordinate 2,952 of JBDLTN010000067.1, forward strand.
TAACTTTTGACTAAGCAAATAAATTTTATGTGCTGTATCCTGCGAATCTCCGCCTCCGTTATAAAAAAAATAACCAATATTGTGAGCCTTAAAAACCTCTAGTATGCGCTCGTATTGGGCACGATTTTCCTCTATGCTTTTTAATTTATATCGACACGATCCAAAAACACCTCCCGGCATAGACCTTAACCCAGTAATTGCTTTAATACTTTCTTTACTGGTATCAATTAGATCTTCATTTAAAGCACCTAAAATTCCATTGCAACCTGCATAAACCTTAGCAATCTTATGTTTATATTGCCTAGCGGTTTCAATCACACCACAGGCAGTGGCATTTATAACTGCTGTCACACCACCAGATTGTGCATAAAACGCATTTTTCTTTGACATTCTGCTTATTCTCCAGCTAACTTAAAGTCAAATATACTCACAGCATTTGAAGTTTTAAAGAGCACCATAGAGAAAATGACGAATTAAGCGGCAACCCAGACAAAAAATCAAATGTGTAGAGTATAATACTTTAAACATTCACACTTTTTCTAGACTGATATGCGACTTCATATTTTGGGCATCTGTGGTACGTTCATGGCGGGAATTGCTATAATAGCCAAACAAAAAAATTTTGCAGTCACTGGCTCGGACGCAAATATCTACCCTCCGATGAGCACTCATTTAACTGAGCATAAAATTCCAGTTTTTGAAGGCTTTGATGAAAAAAATTTACTACCCAATCCCGACTTAGTCATCATGGGAAATACTATGACACGTGGAAATCCATGTGTTGAATATGTTTTGAATGAAAATATACCTTATATTTCTGGTCCACAATGGCTAGCAGAAAATGTTTTACACAAATATCATGTTTTAGCGGTTTCTGGAACGCATGGCAAAACCACCGTCTCAAGTTTATTAAGCTGGATATTAGAATATGCTGGGTTAAATCCTGGATTTTTAATTGGAGGAATTCCTAAGAACTTTAAAAGCTCTGCTCGCTTAGGTAAAGAGGATTTTTTTGTTATTGAAGCAGATGAATATGACACTGCATTCTTTGATAAACGCTCGAAATTTATACATTATCATCCTAAAACTTTGATTTTAAATAATCTTGAATTTGATCATGCCGATATTTTTTCAAATTTAGAAGCGATCCAAACTCAATTTTCGTATTTGTTGCGGACTGTACCTAGCCAGGGATTAATTATCTGTCCAAAAATAGATAAAAATATACAAAATGTCATTTCTCGTGGCTGTTGGACACCTATCGAATACACCGGAAATTCAGAAAATAATGATGTAATTTGGCGAACTATGTTATTAAAAGAAGACGCCAGTCAATTTATTATCTATTTTAAAAACAAAAAATGCGGAGAAATACACTGGTCATTGATCGGTGATCATAATGCAGCAAATGCAATTGTTGCTATTGCCGCTGCACAACATATCGGAGTTAGCCCCAGCATTTCCATTACTGCGTTGAATCAATTCCAAGGGATCAAACGTCGATTGGAAATCTATAAGAAGATCAATGGTATAACGCTGTATGATGATTTTGCCCATCATCCCACCGCCATTGCTTCAACCCTTGCAGGCTTGCGTAAAAAAATCGGAAATAAAAAAAGGATATTAGTTATTTTAGAAGCAGGGACACATACTATGCGCTCTGGAATACATCGAGAAACCTTAGGCCCCTCGTTACAGAATGCAGATGGTGTTTGGTTACTACGACCACAAACAGACTGGGATTCTGAGGCTGTTTTTCAAACTGCATCCATTCCTATTTTTATTTGTGATTCCATAACTGATATCATACAAAAAGTTGTTAATGAAGCTAAAAAATCTGATCATATTGTTATTATGAGTAACAGAGGTTTTGGTAATATGCATGAAAAACTTGCTCGGGCATTAGAAGCGTGAGTATCTGTACGACAAAATTTCTTGAAACTGCATTAAAATTAGCAGAAATACGCAAAGGATTTTGCGCACCTAATCCTTGTGTTGGCGCTTTATTAGTTAAAAATAATCGAATTATTGCTAAAGGTTATCATCAAGAAAGCGGTTCTCCTCATGCTGAAGTAGACGCTATCAATAAAGTTGATCCTTCCCACGCTTTAGGTGCTGTCTTATATGTCACTTTACAACCTTGTTGTCATACCGCTAAAAAAACTCCGCCTTGCACTGATCTAATTATAAAAAGCGGCATCATAAAAGTCGTTTATGGCTTTCCCGACCCCAATCCAGCTGTAAAGAACCATACTGATAAAATATTACAAAATGCTGGGATTGAATGCATTTACTATCCTTTAGCCCTCATTGATAATTTTTATGCAAGCTATGCCTTTTGGTGGAAACATAAAAGACCCTTTATTACCGCTAAATTAGCCATGAGCTTAGATGGAAAAATTGCTGGAAGAAATGGCAAAAGAATTCGATTAACCGGAAGCATTGCACAACAATTTACTCATCAACGACGTAAACAAAGTGATGCTATTTTAACTACCGCTAAGACTGTTATTGTAGACAACCCCCTGCTAAATTGTCGCATCGAGGATGTTATCTACAAAAAACCTTTATATATTATTGACACTCATCTCAGTATTCCCATCTCAGCAAAGGTTTTTAATTCCGCTGAAAAAATAACAATCTTTCATAATATTGAGGTAAGTAAAAAAGAACGAGATCGACTTCAGAAACACGCTATACGTTTCATTCCAATAAAAAGTAACAGTAATGGTCTCGATTTAATAGAAATACTTAAACAGATAGGCCAAGATGGCATTATAGACCTTTGGATAGAAGCAGGAGGGAAAAATTTTCAATCTTTTGTCCAAAATAGCTTATTACAACAAGCTTTTATTTATATAGCCCCCCTGTGGTTGGGAGAAAATACCCAACTGGCTTTTAATATACCCGATCCTTTAAAAGGAGCCAGATGGGTTAACTCGATTATTTTAGGCAAGGATAGCTGTTTTGAGTTTAAATGGAGTGGAGATTAGGGGTATAATACTTGCTAAAATCAAGCAATATAACAAAACAAATACAGATAATGAAAACTTCAAATTTCCCTAGCATCGCTCGTGCTTTAGAAGATTTACGTCAAGGCAAAATGATCATCCTCTTCGATCATGAGAATCGCGAAAATGAGGGTGATCTGGTAATAGCTGCAGAAATGGTCACACCTGAAGCCATTAATTTTATGGCGCAATATGCACGCGGATTAATTTGCTTAGCTTTAGTTGAAAAGGATATCCAGCGACTAAAAATTCCAATGATGGTTGAGCAATTTACCAACCCTTTTAATACGGCCTTTACTGTCTCTATAGAAGCAGCAAAGGGGGTTACAACCGGTATTTCTGCGGCCGATCGAGCTCATACCATTCAAGTTGCTGTTAACCCAGAGAGCGGGCCTCAAGATATCGTCATGCCAGGCCATATTTTTCCGCTGAGGGCCCGAAAGGGGGGTGTTTTAGAACGTATGGGACAAACCGAAGGAAGTACTGATTTAACTCGCTTAGCAGGATTAAAATCTGCAGCAGTTATTTGTGAGATCATGAACCCTGATGGCAGCATGGCCCGATTTCCTGATTTAGAAAAATTCGCCAAACAACATCAAATCACTTTATTATCAATACGAGATTTGATCCAATATCGCTTGCAAACTGAATCTTTAGTCCAAGAAATCGCTTCAATTCATTTACCTACTGAAGAATATGGTGATTTAACCATCAAATTGTTCGAAAGCTGTATGGATAAACATCACCATTTAGCAATTGTTAAGGAAAAATCAGAAACACCCGCTGAGCCTACTTTAGTACGTATTCATTCAGAGTGTTTTACTGGTGATCTATTTGGTTCTGCTCGCTGTGACTGTGGCTGGCAGTTACATGAATCTCTAACACAAATCAGTCAACAGGGAGGGGTATTGCTTTATTTACGCCAAGAAGGACGTGGTATTGGTTTATTGAATAAACTTAAGGCGTATGCCTTACAAGACCAAGGCCTTGATACCGTCGAAGCCAATCAGAAATTAGGTTTTGGCAGTGATGATCGTAATTATTGGATAGGCGCACAAATGCTGCAAAGTCTTAAAGTATTACAAGTAAGATTACTTACCAATAATCCACAGAAAATTGCCGACTTAGAGCAATATGGTATTGAAGTTATTGAACGCGTTCCTTTAATTGCAACACCTAATTCAACAAACCATAGCTATTTAAAAACTAAACAAACCAAGCTCGGACATCTACTCAATTTATAAAAGGAGCAATATATGCAAAAAATAAAAGAAATTACTGCTAAACCCTTATATTTCAATCAACCACTTGATGAATTTAATATTGCAATCATAGTCAGCCGCTTCAATCAAAGTATTACTGAAGAATTATTAAAGGGGGCTTTACGACGATTACAAGAGTTAAATTTCCCAGAACAATGCATCACTATTATCCGAGTTTCTGGAGCGGTTGAAATTGGTCTCGCTGCTCAGCAAATAGCCATTTCTGACGAAAACTGCTTAGCCATTATCTGTTTAGGTGCGGTTATACGCGGAGAAACTAATCATTACGATTATGTGTGTCAACAGGTAAGTTATGCTTGTCAAAAAGTCGCTTTGCAGGAATCTATACCTGTTATTTTTGGCGTATTAACCACTGACAATGAAGAACAAGCATTTGCACGCATAGACGAGAAACACTGTCACAAAGGTCGTGATGCAGTCGATGCAGCAATGGAAATGATCTCGGTTCTTGAACAAATCGAAGCAGAATAAACATACATTATTAAGATGTCTTGTAAAAATTCTTTTGCTGATAATTTAATTAGATGAAATATACTTTTCGCGTCGGATAATTTCAGTAGGAAAATTATAACTTTTAACTAAAAGCGTAAAAACCTCGTCCACCATATTGGGATTCCCACACAAATATACAATATCTTGTTTGGGGTTTGGGTTAATTTCACTAAAAGCATTCAATACATAACCGGTATGTTCAAAATTTAACGCCGCAGGTGGCTTAACCCGACTATAATAAGCACGAAATTCAAACCAAGGATTTTTTTCTGCAAACTCAATAAATTCATCTCGATACAGCAAATCTTCGGGTCTGCGTACCCCAAATAACAAAATAACCTTAAAACAGGGTCTCAATTTGAAGCGTTGTTCTAATTCGGCTAACATCGTCCGATAAGGTGTAACACCCGTACCAGTGGCTACCAAAATATAACGTTCAGGCATCTCCTCGCGTAAAATAAGCCGGCCAAAAGGACCGGTAGCTGTCACCCTATCTCCAGGTTTCAATGTAAATAACAATTCACTCGCAATACCTTCGGGTACAAAAGATGCAGCAAATTCAATTTTATTATTCGCAAGATGGGTTTTATTGGCGATACTGTAGCTACGGCGCAATATTTTTTCAGCAGTAGGTATATGCAAAGTAATAAATTGACCGGGGATGAACTCAAAGCTTCTCCCCTCTTCATGGCGAAAGGTAAAATGTTTGACGTCTGGAGCAATCTGCTCACTGGTTTCGAGAATGAGATGGAATTCTTTTCGTGACATAATCCGCGTAGTCTAATCAGACTGGATGAGTTCGTCAAAATATTTTATGCTGAAACAAGCTTTTGCTGCTCAAATTAAGTTTACGTCCTAAAAATAGTATTTGGATTTAGTAAGGAAGGTACCGAAGGTAAAGAACCTGGAGCTTCTTCAGAGCTATCCGAATTTAGCATAGACTCAGCGTCGATTGAGGAGTCATCCTCAAATTGTGATTGATTCTTTATTGTATAATTCGCTTTAATATATTCAGTGATTTTTAAAGCTAATAGTTCATGTAATCTTCTTGCTGGGTGTAAGTCATCCCAAAAAATAGTATTTCTATTTAAATAGTCTTTTTTAATAGATTCTAATACTGAATCAT
>JBDLTN010000068.1:0-8672 GCA_039805785.1 Pseudomonadota bacterium
CTTTTTTAACAGCGTAAATGAAGAGGATAGTTAATATATGATAGAAAAAAAATCAGAACTTCATTCCGGTGTTTCCGAGCAATCGTCAGATGAACCTGCAGCTAATGAAAAATCATCTGTGACAGAAGGAAAAACTGCGCATACATCAATGCAATGGTATGTCGTACAAGCACGCTCAGGCTATGAACGCAAAGTTTTAGATGCATTAAATGAGCGAATTAAACAACAAGGTTTAACCCAAAAATTTGGCAAAATTATTGTGCCGACTGAAGAAGTGGTCGAAATTCACCAAGGTCGTAAGCGTAAAACAGCGCGAAAATTTTATCCTGGATATGTTTTAGTTGAAATGGATATGGATGAAGATAGTTGGTATCTCGTGCAAAAGACGCCAGGGGTGATTAAATTTATCGGTGGAACGAGTGATAAACCGGTGCCTCTAAGTAATAAAGAGGTTGATAAGATTTTACAGCGTATGCAGGAAGGTGTGGATAAACCTCGGCCTAAAATCCTATTTGAAGTAGGAGAAGTGGTCAGGGTGGTGGATGGACCTTTTGCTGACTTCAATGGCGAAGTTGAAGAGGTTAACTATGAAAAAAACCGCCTGCGCGTTTCAGTTATTATTTTTGGTCGTGCCACACCAGTTGAGTTAGAGTTTGGTCAAGTTAAAAAAGCTTGATGAATAGGACCCTTTTCTAGCAGAAAAGGGATAAAATTTACTTGCAGCAATGGGGTTTTTGTCAAGTGCCGTGTCTTTGGGAGTATTTGTTACATCATCCTACTGAATTGAGCGGCAATCCAGACCAAAATTCAAGTGCGAAGAGTATGAATAAACAATGGGAAGCTTAATTAAATTAAGCGTTAGACCCGGAGGTAAATATGGCAAAGAAAATTCAAGACACTGTGAGGCTACAGGTAAAAGCTGGCGAGGCTAATCCAGCCCCCCCTATTGGCCCTGCGTTGGGGCAACGAGGGGTGAATATTATGGAATTTTGTAAAGCCTTTAATGCGCGCACTCAAAATTCAGAAAAAGGTATACCGATGCCGGTTGAGATTACGGTGTACTCGGATCGTAGCTTTACATTTATTATCAAAACTCCTCCTGCTTCCTATTTAATTATGAAGGCAGCAGGCATCAGTAAAGGCAGCAGTGTTCCCAATAAAAACAAGGTTGGTAAAATCACGCGTAAACAATTGGCTGAAATTGCAACGATTAAAATGCCTGACTTAACTGCAAGTGATTTAGAGGCTGCTATGCGCACGATAGCTGGCACAGCACGTAATATGGGTATTGAAATTGAAGGGGGGCGTGAACATGGCTAAACTTAGTAAACGTTTTCGCTTAATTAAAGAAAAGCTGATTCCTGGTAAGACCTATACGGTGGCGGAGGCGGTTAACCTGCTTAAGGAATTCCCGGTTAAGTTCAATCAAAGTGTAGATGTCAGTATCAATCTCGGTGTAGACCCGCGTAAGTCGGATCAAACTGTGCGCGGCGCAGTGGTATTGCCACATGGAATAGGTAAAACGCCTCGAGTTGCTGTGTTTGCTCAAGCAGCTAATGCCGATGCAGCAAAAGCCGCGGGTGCTGATATTGTGGGCTTTGAAGATTTAGCTGAAAGTATTAAATCCGGTAATTTAGACTTTGATGTCCTGATTGCAACGCCTGATGCGATGCGTTTAGTCGGTCAGCTAGGTCAGATATTAGGACCTAGAAATTTGATGCCTAACCCCAAAATTGGCACAGTAACCATGGATGTCAATACAGCTGTGGCTAACGCGAAGTCGGGTCAAGTGCGTTATCGTGCCGATAAAGGTGGGATAATCCATTGTACGATTGGTAAGCTAAGTTTTGAGCCGCAACAACTACTGCAAAATTTAGAGACATTGGTGGGAGCGGTTAAAAAAGCCAAACCTGCTACTGCAAAAGGGGTTTATTTTAAGAAATTAAGTCTATCGAGTACGATGGGTCCTGGTTTATTAATTAACTTGGCGTCACTAGAAGCGAGCTAAAATGACTACCAATCCCTGTGTTACAGGGTGGTTCCAGCTTTGAATGTTTGGTCTCAGTGCCGCAGCGTTTATTGAGCGGCACACAGACAAAATTCAAATGCAAGAATAAGTGGAATAATATAAAATAAACAGCTTACATCTTGACTATTTGGCGTATTTAGGATAGAAGAGCTACCCCCCCACTTGATATAAAGCAGTGGGAATGAATTCGCAGTTAAAGGGCTTTCCCTCTAACTGTCGGAGACCGTAGGTGCACTGACATTAAAGATAGATTTAAATGTCTTTTTTACTAGAAGTGCTTAATTTTTACCTACGCAGATGGTGAACCTTACGGCCACCGAGCCTTTAGTCATCACCTACGGGTGATGGTTAAACAATACATGAGGAGAAAACCAACGTGACATTAAGACTTGAAGATAAACAGGCCATTGTTGCGGAAGTTGGAGAGGTTGCAAAAAATGCGTTATCAGCAGTAACTGCTGAATATCGAGGTTTAAGCGTGGGGGCAATGAGCCAACTGCGTTTACAAGCACGCAACTCAGGGGTTTATTTACGTGTAGTGCGTAATACCTTGGCGCGACGTGCTTTAGAGGGTACAGACTTTGCGTGTCTACAAGATACGTTAGTTGGCCCTTTACTTTTAGCATTTTCTCAACAAGAGCCAGGTGCAGCAGCGCGGCTTATTCGAACATTTGTCAAGCAAAATGAAAAATTGATTGTTAAGGCAGTTGCCTTTGATGGTCAATTATTAGCGGTGAATGAACTCGAAAAACTCGCGAATCTTCCAACCCGTGATGAAGCAATTGCAACATTAATGGCAGTTATGAAAGCACCGATTACTAAGTTAGTGCGTACTCTGGCTGAACCACAAGCCAAACTAGTACGGACTTTTGCTGCTTTACGTGAGAAACAGCAGCAAGCAGCCGCGTAATGGTGTTAATAAAGTTTTTATTTTTTGGAGTGATCAATATGAATGCTAAAGCAAAAGAAGATGTATTAGATGTAATTTCTAACATGAGTGTTATGGAAGTTGTCGATCTTATTAAAAATATGGAAGAAAAATTTGGTGTTTCTGCAGCCGCTGCCACAGTTGCTGTAGCAGCAGCACCAGGTGCGGCACCTGCAGCAGCTGAAGAAAAGACCGAATTTAATGTGGAATTGAAAGAAGTAGGATCTAATAAGATCGGCGTCATCAAAATAGTGCGTGAAGTAACGGGTCTTGGCCTAAAAGAAGCTAAAGACTTAGTTGAAGCAGCACCTAAGGTCATTAAAGAAGGCTTGCCTAAGGCAGATGCCGAAGCACTTATCGCCAAGCTTAAAAAAGAAGGCGCTACAGGCGAAATGAAATAAGTTGTATAACCGTAAAGAATGCTCAGATTTACGCTGGGCATTCTTTATGTATGAGACTAGTTTCTAAAAATATTTTTTAATTTTTAAATGTGCAGCGTGATTCAGATTTATTAAGATGATGTTGATCGTAGGATATAGGCTAAAAGGGACTTAGAGCGAGAGAAGCGCTATTTTAAATAGTGTTAAGCGCGTTACTGAGCCACATGAACATATGCCCAGATAAATATGGGCGCGATTTTTCTTTATTTATTCTGTTCTCTAACTAGGTGAACTTTGATGGCAACGGCAATTCGGACATCCCCAGCAACTGAGCAAGCAAATACTCCTTATTCATTTACTGAAAAAAAACGTATTCGTAAAAATTTTGGTAAACAAGCGACCATAATGGAAGCGCCCTATTTATTAGCGACGCAAATAGAGTCTTATCATCGATTTCTACAAGTAGATACCTCGCCGGATGCCCTAGAAGATATAGGGCTTAATGCAGCTTTTAAATCTATATTTCCTATTTCTTCTTATTCTGGTGGTGAAGCGACATTGGAATATATTAATTACCGAATAGGACAGCCGCCTTTTGATGTTAAAGAATGTCAAGCACGTGGTTTAACTTATGGTGCGCCTTTACGTGTAAAAATGCGTTTAATTATTTACGATAAGGAAGCTGCGCCAGGCTCAACGAAGCTCAAATATATTAAAGAACAAGAAGTATATATGGGTGAACTGCCATTGATGACAGACACAGGTAGTTTTGTGATTAATGGAACCGATCGTGTGGTGGTTTCACAGTTACATCGCTCGCCAGGTGTGTTTTTTGAGCATGATAAAGGTAAAACCCATTCTTCAGGAAAGTTGTTATATGCAGCAAGAATTATTCCTTATCGGGGTTCTTGGCTAGATTTTGAATTTGATCCTAAAGATAATTTATTTGTCCGGATAGATAGACGACGAAAATTAGCGGCTACCATCTTATTACGTGCATTAGGGTATACCTCAGAAGAGATCTTGGAGTTATTTTTTAGTAACAATGTCTTTGATTTAAAAGGTGAAAACATTGTTTTAGATTTAGTTCCTGAACGTTTGCGTGGTGAAACGGCAAGCTTTGATATTAAAGATGCCAATGGCAAAGTGATAGTTGAACAAGGCCGACGTATTGCAGTAAGACAGATTCGTGAAATAGAAAAAGCTAAAATTAAACAGCTTGAATTACCGATTGATTATTTGATTGGCAAAACACTCGCTAAGCCTATTATTAATTCAGAAACGGGTGAAATCTTATTTGAAGCAAACACAGAATTAACTGCGGACGTAGTCAAAAAATTAATAGAAGCACACGTAGAAAAAGTAGAAACCTTATATACCAACGATTTAGATTCAGGCGCTTATATTTCGACGACTTTACGTATTGATCCAAGTCATAGTCAGCAAGAAGCATTAGTTGAAATTTATCGGATGATGCGTCCAGGTGAGCCACCTACGAAGGAAGCCGCTGAAGCGTTATTTAAAAATTTATTTTTTGTTTTAGATCGTTATGATTTATCGGCTGTAGGACGGATGAAGTTTAATCGCCGCTTAGGGCGAGAAGATATTACCGGTCCAGGTACTTTGACCAAGGATGATATCGTGGCGGTTTTACGTGCATTGATTGACATCCGCAATGGAAAGGGCGACGTGGATGATATCGATCATTTAGGTAATCGCCGAGTACGTAGTGTCGGTGAAATGGCTGAGAATCAATTTCGTATTGGTTTAGTACGTGTTGAAAGAGCCGTCAGAGATCGTTTAAGTGTAGCTGAATCGGAAAATTTAATGCCGCAAGATCTTATTAATGCTAAGCCCATCTCAGCAGCAATCAAAGAATTCTTTGGTTCTAGCCAGCTCTCGCAATTCATGGATCAAGTCAATCCTCTTTCCGAGATTACGCATAAACGTCGTGTATCTGCTTTAGGGCCTGGCGGCTTAACCCGTGAACGGGCAGGTTTTGAAGTTCGTGACGTGCATCCAACCCATTATGGTCGTGTATGTCCGATTGAAACACCTGAAGGACCCAATATTGGTTTAATCAATTCCTTGGCAGTGTATGCTCGAACCAACCATTATGGATTTCTTGAAACCCCGTATCGTAAGGTTGAAAATGGCAAGGTTACTAAAGAGATTCAATATTTATCGGCTATCGAAGAAGGCAAGTATGTTATTGCCCAGGCCAATACGCGTTTGGATAATCATGGAAAACTGATCGATGACTTAATTCCTTGTCGACATCGTAATGAATCGATGCTGACGACAGCTGATAAAGTCAATTATATGGATATTTCACCTGCCCAAGTGGTGTCGGTGGCCGCTTCTTTGATTCCTTTCTTGGAACATGACGATGCAAACCGTGCATTGATGGGTTCTAATATGCAGCGTCAAGCAGTGCCCACCTTACGTACTGAAAAGCCATTAGTAGGTACCGGTATGGAACGTAAGGTCGCTGTGGACTCTGGTGTTGTTGTGGTCGCTAAACGAAGCGGTATCATTGATTCAGTTGATGCAGGTCGTATTGTAGTTCGTGTTGATGACGAAGAAGCAACCGCAGGTACAGCAGGTGTAGATATCTACAATTTGACTAAATATACGCGCTCTAATCAAAATACTTGCATTAATCAACGTCCTTTAGTAAACAAGGGCGATAAAATTCAAAAAGGCGATGTCATGGCAGACGGTCCTTCTACTGACTTAGGTGAGTTAGCTTTGGGACGGAATTTGTTAGTCGCCTTTATGCCATGGAACGGTTATAACTTTGAAGATTCTATTTTGATTTCTGAACGAGTTGTTTCTGAAGATCGTTTTACTACGATACATATCGAAGAACTAACCTGTATTGCACGTGATACTAAATTAGGGACGGAAGAGGTTTCGGCAGATATTCCAAATGTCGGAGAAAGTGCACTTTCTAAATTAGATGAGTCTGGCATTGTCCATTTAGGCGCTTGGGTAGAAGCCGGTGATATATTGGTAGGAAAAGTGACTCCTAAAGGCGAAACACAGTTAACTCCTGAAGAAAAATTATTACGCGCTATTTTTGGTGAAAAAGCGTCGGATGTAAAAGATAGCTCGCTACGTGTGCCATCCGGTATGCGAGGTACAGTCATTGATGTTCAAGTGTTTACGCGAGACGGTTTAGAAAAAGATAAGCGTGCGTTAAGCATTGAGGAAATGGCTTTAGATAAAATTAAAAAGGACTTATACGACGAGTTTAGAATCTTAGAAAATGATTGTTACCAGCGTTTAGAGACTTTATTAGTCGGCGCTACGGCCAGCAGCGGACCCAATAAGTTAAAGTCTGGAAGTAAGGTGACATTGGAATACTTAAAAGGCCTGGCTAAAGATCAGTGGTTTTCTGTCAGTTTACGTGATGAAGCCGCTAACCAGCAATTAGAAGTTGTCGCTAAACAGTTAGAAGAAGCACGTCTTGCATTAGATGAGAAATTCGAGAATAAACGAAAAAAATTAACTCAAGGTGATGATTTAGCACCCGGTATATTGAAGATAGTTAAAGTTCATTTGGCGATCAAGCGTTGTATTCAGCCGGGGGATAAGATGGCCGGTCGACATGGTAATAAAGGGGTAATTTCTACCATTATACCTGTTGAAGATATGCCTTATATGGAAGATGGTACGCCTGTTGATATTGTTCTTAATCCTTTAGGTGTGCCATCGCGTATGAACGTTGGCCAGGTGCTCGAAACGCATTTAGGTTGGGCAGCCAAAGGTTTAGGTCTTAAGATTGCTGGTATGCTCGATGCGCAAAAAAATATTAAAGACATTAAGAATTTCTTAGAGTCTATTTACAATACTAAAGGGACTGCACAAAAAGTAGATTTAGATAACGCATCAGAGGAAACGGTTGTTGAACTGGCGAAAAACTTACGTAATGGTGTGCCTATGGCTACACCGGTCTTTGATGGGGTAACTGAAGCTGAGATTAAACGCATGTTACGTTTGGCTGATTTACCGGAGTCAGGACAAACCACACTCTATGATGGACGAACCGGCGAACGTTTTGAACGACCGGTTACGGTGGGTTATATGTATATGCTCAAGCTGAATCATTTAGTCGATGATAAGATGCATGCTCGTTCTACGGGATCATATAGTTTAGTAACCCAACAACCCTTGGGCGGTAAAGCACAATTTGGTGGTCAGCGATTTGGTGAAATGGAGGTTTGGGCATTGGAAGCTTATGGAGCTGCTTACACTTTACAAGAAATGTTAACCGTCAAATCAGATGACGTTGCTGGCCGAACAAAGATGTACAAAAACATTGTTGATGGTGACCATCAAATGGAAGCGGGTATGCCAGAATCATTTAACGTATTAGTCAAGGAAATACGTTCCTTGGCGATAAATGCAGAATTAGAAACCAAAGATTAATCTGAAGTGGAGAGTATAAACCTTGCCTACATCTAAACCAAAAGCAGATACCATAAAGTCAGAACTGGAGCAGGCTACGATGATTGCATCAGAAATAGCTAAAGCGACGCCATCATCTTCTGAACCAGTGAAGCCAGAGTTAGCCCAAGAAAGTTTGGCGAGCATGGCGGAAGCGATCGAATCGAATTCAGGCAATGAAAGAATAAAAGCGCTTGTTGATAAACCGCTGATGTCGGATTTATTAGGGATACTGAAACAAGAAGATTATTTAGATGAGTTTGATAATATTCGCATTTCTTTAGCTTCTCCAGAAATGATTCGTACCTGGTCTTATGGTGAAGTAAAAAAACCTGAAACCATTAATTATCGTACCTTCAAACCGGAAAGAGATGGTTTATTTTGCGCAAAAATCTTTGGACCGATTAAGGATTATGAGTGCTTATGTGGTAAATATAAAAGGCTTAAGCATCGTGGTGTGATTTGTGAAAAATGTGGTGTCGAAGTGGCATTGACGAAGGTACGACGTGAACGTATGGGACATGTCGAATTAGCAAGCCCAGTCGCTCATATTTGGTTTTTAAAATCTTTACCATCACGGATTGGTTTATTGCTTGATATGACATTACGCGATATAGAACGTGTGTTGTATTTTGAAGCATTTGTTGTGATAGAACCCGGCATGACAACCTTAGAACGCGGTCAGCTTTTAACAGACGAGCAATATTTAGAAGCTATTGAAGAACATGGCGATGAATTTGATGCACGTATGGGTGCTGAAGCCATACAACAGTTATTGATTACTTTGAATCTAAAAGAAGAGATTAATACCTTACGTGAAGAGATACCTAATACTAGTTCAGAAACTAAATTAAAGAAATTTTCTAAACGCTTAAAACTATTA
>JBDLTN010000069.1:0-8559 GCA_039805785.1 Pseudomonadota bacterium
AATATGTTCCCATTGCTTGTTTGTTATGTCACTTGGATAAGCCATTTTTCTTTTTACCACTAATTTCCACGTGCATCTTTATAACCTATTTTCCTATTTATTTAAACCATAAAGACAGGTTCTAACAATTCAATGAGCTTAAGTGCGTCTTGTTCATCCTCGTTAGCAATCAATGTATGGAGAGCAGTGTTTTTATAAGAACTAGGGTTGAGCTCATAACTTCCTTGTAGATTAGGATCGACGTTTTTTTCTAATAATAACCAACGGAATTTCTTTAAGGTATCCACTCGGGAAAGGGCTGCACCTTGCAGTAAGTTACCCGAAACAAAGAGTTTATGCGGATCAAGTATCCTTTTTTCAATGGCTTGTTTGATATTGGTTAAGGTGTATTGATTGGCGGGTTGAAAATAGGGGGCTACTTTTGCATCAAAGAGGTAATTAAAATCAAAAATTTGACTATTGCTTATAATAGAAGGATTGTTTTTTTTAAATTTTTCATAAATCTCTACTGCGAGTTTATCCTCATCCTTAAATTTCCATTCAGGGAATTTTTTTTTAATAGTGTAACAATAAAACTATCGCTTTTTTTACAAGCATAATCTAAAGCAGAAAATCCTTCCCTATCGGTTATGTTTTTTTGGCCTGCACCGGCCTTTAATAAGCGATAAACCGTCTTTTTATCGCCTTGCAGCGTAGCAATATGTAAGGGTGTTTGATCTTCAGTATTTTTGAGATCAACATCGATGCCAGAGATCGTTAATAATAGTTTGGTAACATGATAATGTTGTTTGATGATGGACCAATGGAGTGCGGTATTACCATTGGTGCTGCTGGCGTTTATAAAGTCTGCATCTAAAAATTCCTTTACCTTATCGATATTTCCCTGTGACGCCGCGAGGCGTAATTGTGCTCCTGGTGTAGATGTTTTTGGCATAATCATTCCTTTATAATTTTTTATGTATAAGATCCTTCGGTCGTTTTTTGACCTGGAAGTAAGTTTTGTATCTGATTTAAACTAGATTCATATTACTCCTTTAAAAAAGTAGTTTATACTATTAAACCCAATTGCGTCTTATCTACGCTGTTAACATATTTATTTTTTAAGATTGTTAATCCTTCCATTGTTGATATTCTCTGCTGATTCAAGCGTTTCTTGTGTATTCAATCCCGTTTCTCTTAAGTGGGCATTTGCTCTTATTTCAAGTGCGGCGCTATCTTTTATTTTAATGTTGGTTACTGGTAAATGATATTTTTTGTCATTAGTCCCTCTGATTGGAAGGATAATTTCATCTGCGCTAAAGCTGATGAGTTGTTCCTTAGTTAAATCAGCTAATAAGCTGTTAAATTTTAATTGTTGTGCTCGGCTTGGAGGGAATGTCGTACTCTCCCTAAGCAAGATATCAGCTGATTTCTCTAAAGACTTGGGATAGAGTTCTGCACGATAACAAGTATCTAAATCATCGTGGCTTAAAATTTCTGTCAATAAAGCGATAGCAGTAGTCGTAGCTAGTTCTGTGCTTAAGCATTGATTGGAATTAAGCACAACATGAGTGTTACCTGATTCTTGTTTATAGTTTAGCGAGTTAAGCGCACCAATTGGCTTTCTTTCAGCTTGAGGATTTTTTTCCTGAGTAAAATTTTCTTGATTATTTTTGCAAAGCTTTAAAGGTTGTTGCTGAAAATATTCAAAAAATAGCGTAGTTGATGTTTCTTTGTTAGAGATGGAAAAAACATCAAACCCTTCTTCTAAGAGCAGAGGCCTATGGATTTTTTTACGGCTTGAAAGGTAGGCAGAAGCGTTGTTTTTGTTATGCCATTCCGTTGTTAAGATCTGTTTAAATAAATGGATAATCGGTTGCGTTTTTATTGAACGGTAAAATTTACTTAGCATATTTTCTACTTCCCTGTTAAAAATTTGCTTTATTTTTTTTGCTTGTTTATCTAATTATTTTTTAATCATAGCATACCTTTGGAATGTCGTATTTGTACAAGAAGGTAAAGGCGATTGCTTTTTTAAAGCAAGTCTTGTCTGTTGACTTAATTAAGCTAGGTAACTCATAATGAACTTTGCCCTCTGTGTATGATTAAGTTAATTATAAAAGAGATTTACATTAAAAGATTTTTCTCAACTATTTAATGGCTGAAAAAATGAGATTTTTGGTATATTCGAAAACCGTCTTTCGACATCAAGCCTTGGATTTAAGTTATAGTTTGAGCATAAATTATAATGAATAGTCAATTCCATAGCTTAGCTTTAATTTCTTATGGAATTTTATATTTAACCGTAATATCTCTTTGGTTTAAAAAAAATTCAAACTTTAAAACTCCAGGGATATTACTTGTTCTTGCAGTGATATTAGGCTTACTAAGCCAGATACTTAAACCCATCGCTTTAGTACCCATAGCCTTATTACCTTTGGTTATCTATAGTACTCAGATAAAAACTGCAAGCAAGATCATAAAATTGTTTTCTTATGTTTTAGTTATTTTGTTGAGTTTAGGGCTTTTAGGACATAATTTTCCAGGATTTTATAACCTCAAGATACTCAATCAGGTTTACATCAGTAAGGATGCTATACCATTTAGTATGTACCTTAATTTCGATAAAGCGCTAGTGGGCATTTTTATTCTAGGAATGAGTCATCAACTAATTTTCAATAAAGAAGCTTGGGAAAATTGTTTGAAACAAACAATACCTCCGTTGATTTTGCTTATATTGTTGGTCATGTTATTAGCTATAGCTTTAGGGTTTGTTCATTTTGATCCTAAAATGTCTCATTATTTATTAATATGGTCAATTACTAATCTTTTATTTGTTTGTGTCGCAGAAGAGGCGTTTTTTAGAGGTTTTTTACAAAAAAACCTATCTCTATTGTTGAGAAAAATGGCTTTTGGTAACTATCTATCGATATTAGGCGTATCACTGGTTTTTGGATTGTTACATTATGCTGGAGGACTTAACTATATCTTATTTGCAACAGTTAGTGGTGTGGGATATGGCTGGATATATGATAGAACGAAATCAATTGAGTCAGCTATTATTGCTCATTTTGGTTTGAACTTAATACATTTTATATTCTTTACTTATCCAATGCTAAAAAGTGCTCTATAAAATTTATTCATTAATCGTTACTGATTAAAATAACGGAAGGCTTGGGTTTTTTAAAATCAGTTTGTCAAATTGCTAGTTTCAGTTGCATAGCTCTTTTTTTGGTCTATGTTTAGACTTTGTTTTTTTTTAAACTGACTTATATCGCTACATTGGAAAAGTAGTTTATACTATAAAGCCCAATTGCGTCTTATCTACATGGTTTACATTTTTTACTTTCTTAAGGTTTTTTAATGTCTACATTTAATTGGATCGATTACACGATTATTGCCATTATTGCGCTTTCGGTATTAATCAGCGTTATGCGTGGTTTTGTGCGCGAAGTGATTTCGTTGGTTATCTGGGTTGCTGCGATTGCGGTGAGCTTTATTTTTTACCGATATATTGCTGATTTACTAGTGAATTTTATTCATTCAGATTCAGTCAGATTAGTCGTAAGTTTTGTGGGTCTATTCTTAGTCACACTGATATTAGGTATGTTGATTAATTATTTAATTGGTCAACTCGTTGCTAACACCGGCTTGAGTGGAACCGATCGGGTATTGGGCGTTATCTTCGGTATCGCACGTGGAATTTTAGTGGTGGTTTTATTAATGATGCTAGTGAGTTTAACACCCTTTGCTAAAGAAGCTTCTTGGCAAGAGTCAGTCCTCGTTCCGCATTTTCAACCTTTAGAAAATTGGTTAAGCAGTTTCTTGCCGGAGTCGATGCATAGTCATCTTGAATTACAGAAGGATCAATTGTAAATAATTAGGGCGTTAATACTTTTACTTATACTTAATTGAGTTAATTAAAATAGATTAATTCCAGGGTTTGGTCAGCGTGCGCAACTAATACATTACCTTGTTTAGCGCTCCAATCACTTAATACCCAACGTTTAATCCAAGTATTATCTGATTTTTTAATTAACTGAATGCTTGGTAAGTGAGTATGGCCGTGAATAATTTGCTGAGTATCTGGGTAGTCGCTTAAACAAGCTAATAGGTCGGATATGACGACATCATATTTAGCGGCATTAACCGACGGGGTTGAATGTTCTTGACCACGTAAACAGTTAGCAATTTTTTGACGCCAAGCGACAGGTAAACACAAAAATAACTTTTGCCAAAAAGGGTAACGCGACCAACGTCGATAACGCTGGTAATCTTTATCTAAGTTACAGAAACTATCGCCATGGGTGAGTAGGGTTGAATTTCCATACAGATTAATGACTGTAGGATCAGCGAGATAGTGGCAACCGGTTTGCTGAATAAAGCGTTTACCAATGAGAAAGTCTCGATTTCCAGGCATGAAATAGGTGACTACGCCACTTTCCGTTAATTCGGCGAGTGCCGATATAATGTTCTCATGATATGGGTTTCCATTATCATCACCTATCCAGGTTTCGAAGAGATCGCCTAATATATATAAAGCTTCCGCTTGCCTGGCTTGCTGGCGTAAAAAATTCAGAAACAGCCGGGTTATTCCAGGTTGCTCGCTACTAAGATGTAAATCGGATATAAAGAGTGTCGACATAGCGCCTAATCATAGCGTAAGTTCTAAATTAGTTTATAGTGTTTATTTTAAAATAAGTACTTTTAAAATAAGCATTTTTAAATTAACTTATTAATTCTGGAATAAGAGACCAAAATTTTAAACAAGTAGTTAACATGAAAACTCGTTTCGCTCCTAGCCCAACTGGCCATATTCATTTAGGTAATGCGAGAACCGCTTTATTTAATTTTTTATTTGCCCATTCGCAGGCCGGCTGTTTTTTACTTCGAATAGAAGACAGCGATGCGACACGTTCGTTGCTTACACTCGCTAAAGAATTAGAAGAGGATTTGCTCTGGTTAGGTTTACCCTGGCAGGAAGGCCCCGGCCAAGAGAAAGGTCTGGGTCCTTATTACCAATCAGAACGGCAAGCGATCTATGCACTTTACTATGAACAATTAGTGAGTATGGGTCGTGCTTATCCCTGTTTTTGTAGCGAAGCAGAATTATTAATGATGCGCAAACGCCAGTTAGCACTCGGAAAGCCGCCACGTTACAATGGTCAATGTCGCCAATTAACCGCAGAGCAAATTGCTGAAAACAAAGCACAAGGTAAGTTGGCCAGCTTACGTTTTCATGTTCCGTCGCAACAAGTAATCGATTTTGATGATTTCGTCAAAGGTGAGCAATGTTTTGCCACTGATGATATTGGTGATTTTGTGATTCAACGCAGTGATGGCTCAGCGGCGTTTTTCTTTTGTAATGCCATTGATGATGCGTTAATGAAAGTGACGCATGTGTTGCGCGGCGAGGATCATTTAACCAATACCCCACGCCAGATTCTATTATTACAAGCCTTAGGTTTAACTATTCCCGCTTATGGTCATATGGCATTAATTGTCGGTGATGATGGTGCGCCCTTATCCAAACGCCATGGAAGTTTTAGTATTAAAACCTTACGAGAGACGGGTTATTTTGCTGAAGCGATACAAAATTATTTAGCACGTTTAGGTCATAGCTATAGTTGTCCTGATTTTTTGGATATCCAAGCTTTAGCGCAACAATTTTCATTGAGTCGTCTCGGAAAATCGCCGGCTCGTTATGATCAAACTCAATTATTGTATTGGCAGAAACAGGCGTTATTACAGCTATCAAATGATAAATTGCTGGCATGGCTAGAACCTAAACTACAAAATTTAGTGCCAGCGGCAGCTAAATTAGATTTTATTGAATTAATGCGCGGGACGATTTGTTTTCCTGAAGAAGCAGTCGTCTGGGCGAGTATTTTATTTGGGGATAACAGCGCATTAAACTATTCTGTGGATACTGAGAATTTTTTGCGAAAGGTCGAACCCCAATATTGGCAGGCTCTTTTAAGCTTATTGCAAGGAAATTCTGATTTTAAAAATCTGATAAAACAGTTACAAGCAAGCTTAAATCTTAAAGGGAAAGCCTTGTTTACACCGTTACGTTTGGCATTAACCGGGCGCCAGGATGGTCCTGAGTTGGCAAAAATATTTAGTCTGTTAGGTAATGCAAAAATTTGCGAGAGAATACTTCATGCTCAAAATTTATAATACGTTGACCCAAAAAAAAGAAAAATTTACACCGATGCACGCCAAAAAAGTGGGGATGTATGTCTGTGGTATGACGGTATATGACTTGTGTCATATTGGTCATGCCCGGGTATTAGTGGCATTTGATGTGATATTACGTTATTTAAGTATGCAAGGCTATCAGGTGAATTATGTGCGTAATATCACCGATATTGATGACAAGATCATCAAACGGGCCCAAGAAAATAATCAAACCATGTCGGAATTAACCCAGAGCATGATAACCGCGATGCATGAAGACTTGGCGCAATTAAATATTTTAGCGCCCACGCATGAGCCTAGAGCGACGGGTGCGATTCCGCAAATGTTGGATTTAATCCAAATTCTGCTCGATAAAGCTTATGCCTATCAAGCCGAAAACGGTGATATTTGTTATGCGGTAGAAAAATTTAAGCATTACGGAGAATTAGCGCATCAAAATTTGGAAAAATTGCGCAGTGGTTCGCGGGTTGCGGTTGATGTAACTAAAATGGATCCCTTAGACTTTGTTTTATGGAAAAAAGCTAAGCCGGGTGAGCCGAGTTGGGAATCTCCTTGGGGAGCTGGGCGTCCCGGTTGGCACATAGAATGCTCGGCCATGTCGATGGCAGCCTTAGGTGTGCATTTTGATATCCACGGTGGCGGTTTGGATTTGGTGTTTCCACATCATCAAAATGAAATTGCACAATCAGAGGGAGCGACGGGTAGTAAGTTTGTTAATACCTGGATTCATGTCGGTTTTGTACAAATCAATCGCCAAAAAATGTCGAAATCTTTAGGTAATTTTTTTACCTTGCGTGAGGTATTACAGCAATATCCGGCAGAAGTGGTTCGTTATTTCTTGGTCTCGAGTCATCATCGTAGTCCTATACACTATAGCCAAGAAAACCTGCAGACCGCACAGGCGGCTTTGCAACGTTTGTATACCAGTTTACGTGGTTTAGTGAGTAAAGCACCTTCAGCATTTGTGGCAGAACAATTTGCTGGTGAATATTTAGAAAAATTTCAACTTGCCATGGACGATGACTTTAATACACCGGACGCCTTGGCGGTATTATTTGATCTGGCGCGTGAGATCAATCGTTTACGTGAAGCTAATAGTCAACAAGCACAAGCATTGGCTGAATGTTTACAATATTTGGCAAGTATCTTGGGGATATTGCAACAGGATCCTGAACAGTTTTTAAAATTGGGTGCTGCACAAGACGCAACGGATGCACAGAAAATCAATGATTTAATTGCAGCACGCAATGCCGCCAGAACGGCCAAGGACTGGCAAAAGGCAGATGAGATACGTGATGAGTTATTGAATCTAAATATTGTTTTAGAAGATACCGCCAATGGAACGGAATGGCGCAGGAAATAAAGAAAGCTATCTATTGAATATCAGATTGAATAACAGCTTAAGTTAACGACGCTTGATTTATTTCTACTAGTTTGTAGTTATCCTCTTCTGTAATAAGGCTGATCGGTGCAGTTATTTTGAGTTAATAAAGCGTTATTTGCTGTTTCATCGATTAATTTCTTAAACAAGGATGGTGTTTGCTTGAAGTAATTTGCATTGGCTGTTAAAAAAGTTGTAAGAAGCTTAGCAGATTCGGGTTGATGTTTTGAACTTAGTTCGAGTAAGTTGGGCTGGCTATTCGTTTTTTGAAAAAATAAGCCAAATCGCTGAAATTTACTAGTATTTTTAAATAATGGCTTAAGGTCATTGGCAAATAATTCAAAATGCTGCTCAATGAAGTTTAAAATAACGAGCAAGGAATCCGGTTGAAAACGCGCGGCTAAGTGTAAACAAGTATAATCATGTTTATTTTTTTGAAAGATAATTTCTTTAAGCACTTCTTTAGGAAATTTATCGATATTAGCGTTAATAAAATCTAAAATAATCTTTATGCTCGTTGAATGTCGGTAAAATGCACTTAAACTATGCCAGCCATTGCAAGTTTTTTTTAATAACAACTCTTGTAAATGGGTTTCATCATAAAAATCAATATGTTTATTTAAAAATTTAAAAATTCTGTCGATAGCTGTTATAGATGAATGATAAGCAACTAAATGTAAAAAATTAGATTGAGTTTGGTTTTTAGCAAAGAACAAGCTACGTAAACTCGTTACATTAAATTGATCAATATGTTTATCAATAAACTCTAAAATAAATTCCAGGTTATCAGGATGACTGTAAGCAGCGTGATGCAAACAATTCCAATCCTTAGCATTAGTTTTTAAAAAAAATTGCTGTAAGGTTTCTGATTTGGAATAGTTCAGACTTGATGTGACACAAAGGAATGAGTAAGGTTACCCGTTTTGAGAAGTCGAGAAACTTTTTAATCAAAACACAAAGGGTAACCTTAGATGCTACATAGTAATGAAAGAATAATT
>JBDLTN010000070.1:0-8483 GCA_039805785.1 Pseudomonadota bacterium
GTCACTTGGATAAGCCATTTTTCTTTTTACCACTAATTTCCACGTGCATCTTTATAACCTATTTTCCTATTTATTTAAACCATAAAGACAGGTTCTAAGTTTTTTAGAAAGGCTTGTATTTTTGGTTCACGGCCGCGGAACTTTTTAAATAACTCAATAGCATCGATTGCACCACCTTGTTCTAAAAAGCTATGTAAAAACGCTTTTCCAGTTTTTTCATTATAAATTCCGTCTTCTTGAAATTTGGCAAACACATCACAGGCTAAAACTTCTGCCCAAAGGTAGCTATAATATCCGGCTGCGTAACCACCGGCGAAGATGTGCGAAAATCCATGTTGAAACCGATTGAATGGCGCTACACATATTATGTTAATTTGCTTACGTATTGAATTGAGCAAATTTTGTATCTGTTCATAGCCCTTTGCTGGATCAAATTCTATATGTATTCGAAAATCAAATAAGGATAATTCTAATTGTTTTAATAATTGTAGGCCAGCCTGGAAATTTTTAGCTTCGCGCATTTTGATAATTAGTGTATCAGGTAAAGGTTTACCCGTATTATAGTGACTGCTGATTTGGTTTAAGACTGATTTTTCCCAAACGAAATATTCTAAAAATTGACTTGGTAATTCTACTGCATCCCAAGCAACGCCATTAATACCCGAAATAGCAGAGTGATCAATTATAGTTAACATATGTTGTAAACCATGACCAAATTCATGAAATAAAGTTAAAACTTCTTCATGTGTTAATAGAGGAGTTTGTTCATTGATTGGGGGCGGGAAATTACAAGTTAAAAAAGCAATCGGAGTTTGAATATCTCCATTACTTAAAAGTCGTCTGGATTGATAATCGTCCATCCAAGCGCCCTCACGCTTTTCAGGTCTTGCATAAATATCTAAATAGAATTGTCCTCGTAATTGTTGCTGTTGATCAGTAATTGCGAAAAACTGAACTTCAGGATCCCAGACTTCGACGTCCTTTATTTCTTTGATTTGCATACCAAATAAACGCTCTATTAAACTAAAAAGCCCTGAAAGTACTTTAGTTACAGGAAAATAGCTGCGTAAAGTATCATCACAAATACCAAATTTTTTTTCTTGTAATTTTTCTCGATAATATAAAATATCCCAAGCTTGCAGATCATTAATTTGATCTTCAGATTGCGCAAAATCTGAAAGTTCCTTCCACTCCTGTTTTGCTTTAGGCTGCGTATAAACAAGTAATTCTTCTAAAAATTTAAGCACTTCTTCAGGATTTTTTGCCATTTTATTTGAAGCTAAACTTTTTTGAGCATAATTTTTGAAACCAAGGATTTGGCTTAACTCATGACGTAAATTTAGTATGTTGAACATTACTTTACTATTATCTAGATTTAGATTATTAAGTTCGGAAGCTCGAGTAATATGAGCCTTATAGATGGCTTCCCGTAGGCTACGATTTTCTGCATAGGTTATTATTGGAAAATACGAAGTATAGTCTAGTGTAATTGAATAACCGGATAGCTTTTTTTCTTTTGCTGCTTTTTCTGCATTTGCAATAATATAAGCAGGGACTCCTTTTAGCTCAGATTTATCACTAATGAATTTAGACCACTCTGCTGTAGCATCCAGTACATTTTCCTCAAATTGATTGGATAACTGAGATAACTGCGTTTGAATATCCTGATATCTTTTTTGTTGAGCTTTGGGTAAATCTACCCCCCCTAGATGAAAATCTCGTAATTCATTATGTAGATATTTATCTTGAGCATAATTGAATTGATAATCACTATTTGCTAAATTTTTAATAGACTGATAAAGCGCTTGATTTTGACTTAACTCCGAACTATATGCGCTTAATTTCGGGAGACATTCGTTGTAAGCATATCGTAGTTCTGAAGTTTGTTTGACAGCATAAAGATGATTGATTGGAGACCAAAAATGTTGAAGTTTATCATCTAAATCATCTATCTTCTGAATAAAGCTCCAATCGAGAGGCGTAACTTCGGTCAATAGTTTTTTTAATTCGAAGCGATTATTAGTAAGTAAAGTGTCTAATTCCTTAACTATATTTTCCGGATTAATATCTTTAAATTTTGGTAAAACAGTCATCATATATTCCTGAAGGTAATGTTTATCTATTTTTTAAAATTAGGTTTGGTTTGTCTGATGAAGATAAATTTTTTGTGATTTTTTTATTTGGTTAGGTTTAAAACCTCGATATTGAAGGTAGCGTATTTGACGTAGCAGCTCTTTTGGTAAATGACTCGATCGGAATTTCTTTTCTAGTATTTTTTGTATTACGGCTAACCAAAACTCTTCATCCTGGGGAAGTTGCGAAAAAATAAGATCATTATTTATACCATATTGATGACATTCAGCAATGATTCGAACAGGCCCATATCCTTGTTTTATTCGCTTTTGAATTAAAGCTTCACAAAAACGCTCTTCGCTTAAAAATCCTTGTTGAATTAAAATATCTAAAACAATTTCTACGGATTGATGCAAAAATCCCTTTTGCATCAATTTTTCGCTGAGTGTTAAACGAGTATGCTCTCTCCTTGCTAAATAACTCAAGGCAATTTGACGGATATTTTGATCAATTTCTAAAGCCTTAACCTTATCTACCATAAATTGACGCACTGAGACTTATTCAATAATTTCGGCTTCTAGTTCTGATTTTTCTGGCAGGCTATTTTCAGACGGATTACTAAGTAAATTCTTCCGAATTTCCGTTTCGAGCTTTTGGCAGATTTCACTATGATCTTTCAGAAATTGTTTTACATTATCTTTTCCTTGGCCAATACGGTCACCCTGATAGCTATACCAAGCTCCAGCTTTATCGATTAGTCCGAAGGTTACTCCTAGATCAACAATTTCTCCAATATGACAAATTCCTTGATTATAATGAATTTCAAACTCAGCTTGTCTAAATGGAGGGGCAACTTTGTTTTTTACTACTTTGACCCGAGTTTCATTACCAATGACTTCTTCGCCTTTTTTAATGGAGCCGGTACGTCGAATATCAAGACGTACTGACGCATAAAATTTTAGTGCATTACCGCCCGTTGTGGTTTCAGGGTTGCCAAACATAACTCCAATTTTCATGCGAATTTGGTTAATGAAGATAACTAATGTATTTGAGCGTTTAATGTTTCCGGCGAGTTTACGTAAAGCTTGTGACATTAAGCGAGCTTGTAAGCCCATATGTGAGTCACCCATTTCTCCCTCAATTTCGGCGCGAGGGGTTAAGGCTGCAACCGAATCCACCACAATGATGTCGACGGCATTAGAGCGAACTAACATATCAACAATTTCTAAGGCTTGTTCCCCCGTATCAGGCTGAGAAACTAAAAGATCGGCAGTTTTTACACCTAATTTAGTGGCGTATATAGGGTCCAGTGCGTGTTCCGCATCAACAAATGCAGCGACCCCCCCCTTTTTTTGACACTCGGCAATAGTTTGTAAAGTGAGTGTTGTTTTACCAGAGGATTCTGGCCCATAAATTTCGATGATACGTCCGCGAGGTAATCCGCCTATTCCCAAGGCGATGTCTAAGCCCAAAGATCCTGTAGAAACGACATCTACAGGGACCCGACTAGATTCACCTAGACGCATCACAGCACCTTCTCCATGTTGCTTTCTTATTTGGCTTATAGCCATTTTAAGGGCTTTTTCTCGAGCATTAACTGCATCACTCATAGGAGGGTACCTTTATAAAGGAAAAAATGTGTAAAAATGGACTCTAACTAGTATTATCGCATAAACTAAGCGGCCGTCTCTATATGCTTTTTTAAGAGATTTACTTGAAAGTTGGAATTTGCTTAAAACTTAAACAAATTCCTAGAAACTTTAGTAATGCCGTAGTATATCTATGTGGTTGATTATTTGAAGTTAAAATGCAAGAAGAAGATTTGACAAGAGGTTTAATGAAAATACAAATTCCTTCATTTCAATCTGTCCGCGTTTTGGTTGTAGGTGATGTGATGTTGGATCGTTATTGGTCTGGCGATACATCCAGGATTTCTCCCGAAGCACCGGTGCCGATAGTACATATAAAAAACCTTGATGAACGCCCAGGCGGTGCAGGGAATGTCGCTTTAAATGTAGCTGCATTGGGCGCGCACGTCGACTTGCTTAGTGTTTGCGGCAATGATGAAGCGGGAGATACGCTTGAGAAAAAATTAAGACATGCGGGAGTCAATTGTTATTTATATAAAGCTTCAAAATCGCCTACTGTGACTAAGCTTCGTATACTTAGTTTGCATCAGCAATTAATACGTCTCGATTTTGAAGAAGCACCTTATCAATTTGAGCATAGCAATCTAAAACAGTTATTTGAGCAAAAAGTTGCGCATTGCGATGTGGTGATCCTTTCTGATTATGGCAAAGGATGTTTGGCCGAAGTTCAAGGTATTATCCAATTGGCGCGAAAAGCAGATAAACCAATATTTATTGATCCAAAGGGCAATGATTTTAGTATTTATCAAGGTGCTACCGCATTGACACCTAACCGTAAGGAATTTGAGGCGGTAGTAGGAAGATGTGAAAACGAGGAAGTCTTGGTGGATAAAGGTACGCAGCTTTTAAAAAACCATAATTTTCAAGCTGTACTTATAACACGCGGTGAACAAGGAATGACATTAATCCGACAAGATCAACCAGAAGTTTATTTCCCTGCCTATGCTAAGCAAGTTTACGATGTTACGGGTGCGGGTGATACAGCGATTGCTTGTTTGGCATTAACTTATGCAGTCCAAGCCGATTTAGTTCAGTCAGCACAGCTTGCTAATATTGCTGCGAGTATTGTCGTTGGGAAGTTAGGAGCTGCTACAGTTAGCCCAGCAGAATTGAGACGAGCCATACAAATTCAACAACTCTCATTTCATGGTGGTGTTCTGACAGAAGATGAGCTTCAAATTGCAGTTGCGGATGCAAAAACACACGATGAGAAAATCATAATGACCGGAGGATGTTTCGATATTTTACATGCGGGTCATGTTGCCTACCTAGAACAAGCGAAACGACTCGGTGATCGATTAATCGTTGCTGTAAACGATGATGCTTCAGTATATAAATTAAAAGGATCGGGAAGGCCTATCAATAAATTAGCTAATCGAATGGCAGTATTAGCAGGATTAAATGTTGTAGATTGGGTAGTAGCTTTTAGTGAAGCGACGCCAGAACGTCTAATTAAGTTGTTATTACCAGATATTTGGGTCAAGGCATCTGATTATCAAGTAGATGATCTTCCAGAGGCGAAAATAATACAAGAATATGGTGGCCAGATTAAATTATTAGATTTTGTTGATGGATGTTCTACAAGCACTATTATTTCCAAGATTCAAGAACAAGAAAAGGAGTCTATATGATAGTTGTTACAGGTGGAGCGGGCTTTATTGGTAGCAATTTAGTTAAACAGCTCAATATTGACTACCCAGACATGCCGATTGTAGTGGTTGATGATCTAACTGATGGCGCTAAATTTCGAAATATTGTGAATTGTACAATTGCTGATTATTTAGATCAAAATGAATTTTTAGCTCAAATTAAGAAAAATAAAGTTTTTTCGAAGTTAAAAGCAGTTTTTCACCAGGGTGCCTGTTCAGTTACTACTGAATGGAATGGGCGATATATGATGGAAAATAATTATGACTATTCAAGAAGTTTATTACATTATTGTTTAGCTTGGAAAATTCCTTTTATCTATGCTTCAAGTGCTGCTGTTTATGGATTAGGAACTGTTTTTAAAGAGGAATTAGTCTATGAGAAACCAGTGAATGTCTATGCTTATTCTAAATATTTATTTGATCAATATGTGAGAAGTATCTTTAATGAAATAAAAAGTCAGGTTGTAGGCTTACGTTATTTTAATGTTTATGGGCCTAATGAAAATCACAAAGGCTCTATGGCTAGCGTGGTATTACATGCGGATAAGCAGTTAAAAGATACGGGTATTATAAATTTGTTTGAAGGGACGGATGGTTATGTTAATGGTGGACAATTGAGAGACTTTATCTATATTGATGACGTTGTAGCTGTTAATCTATGGTTTTTAGAATCTAAAAAAAGTGGAATTTATAATACCGGAACAGGTAATTGCGAGAGCTTTAATGCGTTAGCTCAAGCAGTTATTGATTTTTATGGTCAAGGCGAGATTCGCTATATCCCTTTTCCTGAACAATTACGCAATTGTTATCAGAATTTTACCCAAGCAGATCTTTCAAAATTACGAAGTGTGGGTTATCAAGGAGCTTTTCGCAACATTGCAAACGGAGTAAAAGACTACCTTTCCATTATGCATAAAAATATTACCATTTAATTCATTGATTCATCTATTTTTTATCCATAAAATATAAACTCCGATAGAAAAATTTTAAAAAGGAGTTTTGTTTTATGGATATTTATTCTTCTCTATTTGCAACTTTGTTAGCATCAATTATTGCGGCTCCAGTTTTAGCAACTACCAGCCCTTTTATTTCGCACAACAATACCGTGTTGACCTCTTCTCCAGCAAAAAATATACCAAATCCTATTTCTGCTCTTGTTAATATTAATACTGCAGATGGAGAAACTTTAGTGGCAGAGTTGAAAGGTATAGGATTAAAACGCGCAAAAGCCATTCTTGCATACCGTAATGAACACGGCCCTTTCAAATCTATTGACGATTTGGTAAAAATTAAAGGAATAAGTAAAAGAATAGTTGATCAAAATCGTAATAAAATTACTGTTTAAAAGATGATGCGGGTATAAGATTTAATTACAAACAAGCGAGAAAGTAAAAAATATATCTGCCTGAAATGCTCAAACACTTAGATTTTTGGCGAAGCATCGCCTCATCGCCCTATGAGAATAAAACATGGAGACGTGCGAGTTGGTGACAGCATGACACCAGAAATCCAAGTGTGAAGAGTTTTTATTTAATATAAATATGAAGCATGAAATTTTAATTTTTTTATTACAATTAAACATTAATTAAAAGGTAGCTGCTTTAGCATATAGCGAACAGCTGCTTCTAAGTCCGAACTTGAGCATTCTAAGCATGCTCCTTTTGGAGGCATAGCATGATAGCCCATTGTTGCGTGTTTTAATAAAAGTGAAAATTTTTTTTTAATCCTGGGAGCCCAATCGGACTTATTACCTAAGCGAGGAGCGCCCGCAACACCATTTTTATGACATAAGATGCATTTGCTTTTAAATATAGTTTTGCCTAATTGAACATGGGTATCCCTATTAATATCAACCAAAAGGGGTTGCGTTTTCGAAGCAGCTATTTTGACTTTTCCGATCGGGGCAATACGATTTTCTAAGGCTATTGATGAGTTATCAAAAAAATCTGCGTAAGCACAAATTCCAAATCCAAAAAGAAAGCTAAAAAAAATTATACCTCTAAAGTTTGGCACCTGTGCTCAAATGCAAAGTTTTATGATAGCAATGGGCTAAACAAGATTCGTTTCCGCCTCTTTTTCTTCGGTTTCCATCCCTGATTGATATTGTCCTTTGCAAGCCGCTGCATTAAGTTTTGCACGTTTATAGAAGGCACGCTGAGCTGCTTTCACATTATGTGCCTTTCCGTTCCATGTTTTTAACGCGGGTTCTTGTAATGCACGACCATAGGAAAAGCTTAGGAGCCAAGGATGACGTGAAGGTTGTAATTTATTCATAGTATTTAAATGAGCAGTAGCAGCTTCTGGCGTTTGACCCCCAGAAAGAAAATTAATACTAGGTACGGCCGCAGGAACTGTTTGACGTAATATTTTTAAAGTTGCTGCAGCCACTTCAGCGATATTAGGCTGTGGGACATACTGGTTTCCAGCAATCACCATACTAGGTTTAAGAATCATACATTCGAGTAAAACATGGTGTTTATGAAGTTCTTCAAAAACTGTATAAAGAACCGCCTCTGTTGCTTCAGCACAGCGGGCTAGGCTATGAGTGCCATCCATTAGTAACTCAGGTTCTACTATAGGTACAATTCCATTTTGCTGACAAATAGAAGCATAACGGGCTAAAGCTTGGGAATTAGCTGTAATGGCTAAAGGAGAAGGGAAAAGGCTAGATATGGAGAAAACAGCTCGCCATTTAGCAAAACAAGCGCCAAGATTTTTATATGTTAAGAGACGTTCTGCTAGGCCATCTAGTCCTTGAGTCATTTTTTCATCGGTATTTAGAGAAATGAGCCCTTTATCAACCTTTATGCCAGGGACAATGCCTTCATTATCTAAGTAATCGGGGAATAATAATCCATCTTTAGTTTTTTGTGCTAAGGTTTCTTCGTGAAGAATAACACCATTGATAAATGCTTCAATTCCTGGCGTAGTAAAAAGTAATTCGCGATAATTACGGCGGTTTTCCACAGTAGATTCTAAATGTAAGGCAGCAAATCGCTTGGCAATCGTAGTTTGACTTTCATCAGCTGCTAAAATTCCTTTTCCTGGTACCGTTAATCGTTGAATAGTTCCTTCAAGCTCGTGAGTGGCCATGATATTGCTCCTTATATTT
>JBDLTN010000071.1:0-8441 GCA_039805785.1 Pseudomonadota bacterium
CCGCCTTTAACATTTTCTGCGCAGACTCTTTTAAAAATGCTGTTAAATAATCTTCTATAATTGATTTTGCTGGATTTTTGAAGTTAACTACATTACTTTTACTCACGGTGTATTCCTCATCTTTGCTTAGATTGTTTGCTGACTCACACAATTTATCTCAATTGCATAGTCGAATGCACCGCTTAATAAATTTCTACTCTCGGCTCATTCAACCGAGGTCATACACAAAATTCGAGCATATCTCACCGTGGGTTAATCTATCCTCGTATAGAGGAAGTGCTCCTGAAAACATAATTCTATTTAAGTGGTTTGGTTCTCAGTTATTCGGTAAGCCTTCATTTTTCAAAGCAATGCCATCCTCTGAAAAATGTGGCTTATCACCAAAAGATTTGTTAAGGATGGAGGTAGAAACTGGAATCGCCGATTTTAAGCAGAAATACTGTTGAAAATGAATCTGCACTAAAACTGGAGCCTGTAAGTAAAATTTGTCACTGCTCATAGTAAAGCATTGAGTGGTTTGAAACCAGAAGCAATGGAAAAAACCTATGTGATCGTAAAAATAAATCCTTATTCTCAGAGAGTTTTATAAGCTTATTAACATTTATATTTATAAGAGTTGATTTACATTTAGAGAAAATAGTATAAGTCAATAAAAAAATAAGCTTTAGGACTCTAATTTTATTCGCTGAAAAAATTGCGGTATTTGTTTTTGTAATAGCCTATCAATAGCTAAGGCATGGGGTTGGTATAGGCTGGGACGACGCGGATAGATTCTATCGTTAACCCAATTGACTGACCAGTCACTGGTAGTGTTGACACACGCGGCAGCAAAATTGCTTAAATGATATTTTTTCTCAATTTCTAAACAGCCTGCCAAAAAGATATCAACGTAAGATTCGACGATAGGGTAACGGACAGAAGGCGGGGCTAACAACTCGGGTTTTAATGCATAGATCCAAAATTGTCCCTGCGGTAATTTTTTTCCCGTTAATAAATGAATATCGTCAGGAGCGACCAGGACACGGCAGTAATATTTTTCTCGTGCATCATAATTTTTGAATGAGCTTGCGCTGGGTAAATTAAAAATTGTGCCATTAAACCGAGCATGCTTATTTTTAATGACGCCAAGATAAGTCGTGCTGTATCCATCCGCTAAACCTTTAGAAAACCAACCACGTTGATAATGTTCTACCCAAACCGGTTTATTTTCACCGCTGTGTGGATCCGTTGCATTTTTTGAGGCGGTTTCGATTAACGAGCCATAACCAATGATATATTGGTGACTATGACTATTGATGGGCGGGTGGCAAGCGCAATCATTATTCGCGAGAGCCGGTTGAAATACAGTTAACGATAAAAGCCACATCAAGCTTAGTTTAGCACTGTATTTCTGTAGCATGTTAGTACTCAGTGAGATTCGAAAATTAAATCGCCGTTTATTTTATGCTATCTTGCTTGATTGTAAAAGCAGTGTTTCTAAGATGGAAAAATAGTTTTCTTTTTTATGTTATCGGCGTAATCTTAGTGGGGATGAAAATTAGAATTTTTTTTGGCAAATAATTTTTTTATGGTAAAGCAAGCAAGACAGAAAAATAGGCTATATCGATTAAAGTTTAGTGTTTATTTTCTTTATGCATTGATGTTCGGAACTTTTAGTGTTGTCTACGATGGAGTAGCCGCAACACCGAGTTGCTGCGCTGATGCACATACTGCAAACTTTATAAGTGTAGCAGACATCCACTTTGATCCGTTCTATACCTGTGATAGTCGGGCTAAAGCGTGTCCATTGATCAATAAGCTGCAGATGGCGCCAGCTGAGCAATGGTCTACTATTCTTAACGCATATGATACTCGATCTCCTCGTTATCTAGAAGATACTAACGCCGTCTTATTTAAATCTACCTTAAAGCAATTCAAAAAAACCGCCGCAGAACAGCATCCGCAATTTGTCTTAGTTCTCGGTGATTTTCTTAGTCATGATTATAAAAAGAATTATCAATTATATAGCGGAGATCATTCAATAGCAGGAACGCAGCGTTTTATTGATAAAACCCTGCAGTTTATTGCTGCCCAATTAGCGATTGCTTTTTCTACTATCGATATCTATATGGTCGTAGGAAATAATGATGGCTATGGTGAACATTATACATCCCAAGCAATCTTTTACAAAAATGTCGCACCGATTTGGTCAACATTAATTCGAGATAAGTATAATCGTGGAAGCATGCAAAAGGAATTTGCTCAAGCTGGGTATTATGCCGTGGATATCCAAAAAGGATTACGTTTGATTGTCTTAAATACCGCCTATTTTTCAAGCCGTGGTACCGGGATGGATCGAGAGGCGCAAAATGAATTAAATTGGTTACGAAAACAACTGGAATTATTGAATACTACGCAGCGTAAGGCATTAATTGCCTTACATATTCCGAGCATTCCTCAAATAAGTATTAGCCAAAATATTCCCGTTGCCGCTCTGGGTCTTTGGCAGCCACGCTATATCGAGCAATTTTTACTTTTATTGAAAGGTTCAGCTGCGCATATCATGGCAGTGTTACCGGCACATTTACATGTGGATTGGGCACAGCGGCTGCAATTTAAAGACGTAGCTAATCCTATTTTGCTAAGTGCAACGCCCTCCATTAGTCCGGTAGTCGGTAACAATCCAGGCTATAAAGTTTATTCTTATGATCCTGAAGATTTGGTGATTACAAATTATTTAACTTATTTTTATCCATTAGATAAAAGAAAATGGAAGCTTGAATATGACTTTATGCAAACTTATCAACCGAATTGCCCAGTAGGTACGGTCGTTCAAAGTTTAAAACAATTAACCAAAAATCTATTTTATTTACAACAATACAAACAATTTTTTCCTGTGAGTAGGGTAGCTCCTATCTTTTCAGATCTGACTTATCCTGCGATAGTCTGTGATCTAAAAGCGGCAAACTATAGTGAATATCAGCGCTGTGCTGAAAAATATTAGTTTTATTTATGAAAGAATTTAGTGATGATTGCTCAGTTTAGGTGGCGGTGAATCTTCAGCGTCATTTGAAGGATTTTCATCATTACTATGTTTCAGTTCATCATTTTGGGAAATTTTTTGAGCAGGAAACAGACAGGGAGCGGATGTAGGGCTCAAAATCTTTTCTTGTTGATAAATTGAGTCTGGCTTAAAGTTTTTTGGATGAATTATTTCCTTAAAATTTGCATAGTTATTTTCAAGCGTATTTCTAGCTTTTTCTTGATCAAAGCCCTGCATTTGCTGATATAAAGTAAAAAGATTAACTGAAAACAATATCAATGAGGAGAAACAAACTAAACTAACGCTAAGCGCAGTGACTGGGATACAAGCTAGCACAATAAATGAAACAATCAGATTTGCAAATAAACCCAAGAGTAAAAAATTTCTGATACGTTCACTCGCTAAAAAGGATTTATTACATTCTTTAATGTAATTATTAAGCGCGCTGGTTAGTTGCTTAGGCTCTGGGATAACACCGGCTTGGTTATCTATAAGGTCGAGAATAAGTTGTAAGGTTTTTTTAACTAATTCGATATCGCATTCAAGCAAGATAGGGTATGTGTAATCAAGCACAGGGGGCGCTAACCAGGGTCCCATCCAATAATAGTCCATTTCAGGGTACATGTTAATTTTCCTTTAAAATTTTTTAAGTCCATTTTTTTTGCATCGTAGCATGCTTCAAACCATAGCTCAATCCTGTTGACGGATACTCGGTTTTTCTTCAGAGTTAAGTCTATGTATTTTTAAAGATAGAAATCAGCGTCTTAACTAAAGAATACAAAGGGAACTCAACGCTTAGTTTTTTTAAACTTTCTTTGCCTGTTTCAGATAAAGAATCTGTTGCATCTTATTCGGAACGGAGAATGTCAATCTAGTTCCAACAGATAGAAATAATATGCCTGTAGAATTTTAGTTGCCGAAGGTTGTATACTAGCGACAAAATTGCTCAGGCTAATGAAAAAACCATGTTACAAAATTATTTTCCCATACTAATTTTTATTGCATTTGGCATATTTGTTGGTGTGGCGGCCTTAGCTATCGGGTATATAACCGGCTTGCGACGTCCGGATGCAGCGAAGCTATCCTCGTATGAATGCGGTTTTCCAGGAATTAGCGATGCTCGTTTGCCTTTTGATATCCGTTATTATTTGGTGGCAATTTTATTCATTATCTTTGATTTGGAGACTGCATTTTTGTTTCCCTGGGCGGTTTCGTTAAGACGGATTGGTTTACCGGGTTTAATCGCGATGGGGATTTTCTTAGGTTTATTATTGCTAGGTTTTATCTACGAGTGGAAAAAAGGGGCCTTACAATGGGAATAGAACCATTACTACAACAACAAGGTTTTGTTACAACATCCTTAGATAAGCTGCTTGCCTGGGCACGGAGTGGTTCTTTATGGCCAATGTCGTTTGGTCTGGCCTGCTGTGCCGTAGAAATGATGCATTCAGCAGCGCCACGTTACGATCTAGATAGATTTGGTGTGATATTTCGGCCGAGTCCTAGGCAGTCTGATGTCATGATCGTTGCGGGGACTTTATGTAACAAAATGGCGCCCGCTTTACGTAAGGTTTATGATCAAATGGCTGAACCACGTTGGGTGATATCGATGGGATCCTGCGCGAATGGCGGAGGCTATTATCATTACTCCTATTCGGTGGTACGCGGTTGCGATAGAATTGTACCCGTCGATGTTTATGTGCCAGGCTGTCCACCGACTGCAGAAGCTTTAGTGTACGGAGTTATCCAATTGCAAAATAAAATAAAAAAAACACACTTTATTGAGCGTACTTAAACTATGTCAGACGTAGTTCTGCAACTGCAAAAATTAAATCAACGCTTTGATTCAGTTATTCAAGAAATAACCGTTGCGCAGGGCGAAGTTACCTTAGAGATTTCGGCTGAGCAATGTCATGAAGTGTGTATCGCATTACGCGATGAAGCCGATTTTAAATTTGAATTATTAGTCGATGTTTGCGTGGTAGACTATGCTGAGTATGGCATCAGTGAATGGACGACAGAACGTTCCACGTTAACTGGCTTTGAGCGAGGTGTCGATACGACCGGTGATCTCCATCCCGTCGCTTGGACTAAGCCACGATTCGCAGTGGTCTATCATTTATTATCCCTCAGCTATAATCAGCGGCTACGTTTACGTATTTTTGCGAATGGCGAGCCACCGCAAGTGCCATCGGTTATTAAACTATGGCCAGCTGCGGATTGGTATGAACGTGAAGCATTTGATCTGTATGGTGTTTTTTTCGACGGACATCCGGATTTGCGACGCTTGTTAACTGATTATGGCTTTGTCGGTCATCCTTTTCGTAAAGATTTTCCATTAACCGGACATGTCGAGGTTCGTTATGATGCAAGCGAAGGTCGGGTTATTTATCAACCGGTCACGGTGACCCCCCGGACGTTAGTGCCAAAAACCATTCGTAAAACCATGAATGAAGATGCCTTAACCTGTTTCCATAAAAAGCCAGAGTGAGTGTTACATGCCAGAAATTCGTAATTACACCTTAAACTTCGGTCCGCAGCATCCTGCCGCGCACGGTGTGTTGCGTTTGATCTTGGAATTAGATGGCGAGGTGATCCAATCGGCCGATGCACATATTGGTTTATTGCATCGTGCCACCGAGAAATTAGCCGAGTCTAAGCCTTATAATCAAAGTATTGGTTACATGGATCGTTTGGATTATGTCTCGATGATGTGTAATGAACATGCTTATGTGTTGGCTATAGAAAAATTATTAGCGGTGACTCCTCCGAAGCGTGCTCAATATATTCGTGTCATGTTTGATGAGATTACCCGAATCTTGAATCATTTATTATGGTTAGGCGCACATGCTTTAGATATCGGGGCGATGACAGTTTTTTTATATTGTTTTCGTGAACGTGAAGATTTAATTGATTGTTATGAAGCTGTATCAGGTTCGCGTATGCACGCCACTTATTATCGTCCGGGAGGAGTTTATCGTGACTTACCGGATAAAATGCCCCAGTACAAAGCTTCACAATGGCATAATGAAAAAGAAATTCGTGAAATGAATGCTAATCGGCAAGGAAGTTTATTAGACTTTATAGAAAGTTTTATTACCCGATTCCCTAAATTGATTGACGAGTATGAAACCTTGTTGACCGATAATCGGATTTGGAAACAGCGTACAGTCGATATTGGTGTATTATCCCCGGAGCGGGCTTTACAATTAGGCTGTACCGGTCCTATTTTGCGTGCTTCAGGTGTCGCTTGGGATCTCCGGAAAAAACAGCCCTACGAAGTCTATGACGAATTAAATTTTGATATTCCAATAGGCACTAAAGGCGATTGTTATGATCGCTATCTGGTTCGAATTGAAGAGATGCGGCAATCGAATGGATTAATAAAACAATGTGTAAATTGGTTGCGCGCCAACCCGGGTCCAGTCACGTTAAGTGAACATAAAGTGGTGCCACCGACCCGTTTGCAAATGAAAGAAGATATGGAATCATTGATCCATCATTTTAAATTATTTAGTGAAGGTTATTGTGTGCCGCCGGGCGAGGCGTATGCAGCAATAGAACATCCGAAAGGAGAATTTGGAATTTATATGGTATCCGATGGCGCTAATAAACCTTATCGGGTTAAAATACGCGCAGCAGGGTTTCCACACTTGGCGGCTTTAAATGAATTGGTTTCCGGACATATGATTGCGGATTTAGTCGCTATCCTGTCCAGTCTTGATATCGTATTTGGTGAAATCGATCGATGAAGAAACTGACGAATAACAACAGCAGCGTATTACCCGAAGCGTTAAAGATCGCCATTGAGAAATGGGCTAAGAAATATCCGCCTGAACGCAGACAATCCGCGGTATTACCTGCGTTAAGCTTAGCCCAAGAATATAATGGCGGCTATTTATCGCAAGAATTAATCGATGCCGTGGCTGATTATTTAGAAATGTCACGCATGACTGCCTATGAAGTCGCTACATTCTATACACTGTATGAACTTAAACCGATAGGTCGACATAAGATTGGGGTGTGTACGAATGTTTCTTGCATGCTGAGCGGTTGCGACAAAATCGTTGCGCATTTGCAAGATCGTTTGCAAATTAAGCTGGGTGAAACCACAGCGGATCAAAAATTTACATTACGTGAAGTTGAATGTTTAGGTGCCTGTGCGAACGCCCCAGTTGTCCATATCGGACAACGTTATTACGAAGATTTAACACCCCAAAAATTAGATAAGATCTTGGATAATTTAGATGGCGAATGATATTTGTTTCCGTACTTTACATTTTGATGAGCCATGGAGCTTAGAAAATTATCGGCGCGTGGGTGGTTACCAAGTATGGGAAAGAATCCTAAAAGAAAAAACGCCACCGGAACAAATTATTGCTGAATTAAAACTTTCTGCTTTACGTGGACGTGGCGGAGCAGGGTTTCCAACCGGATTAAAATGGAGTTTTATTACGCGCGGCGCTCCCGGGCAAAAATATGTCCTTTGTAATTCAGATGAAGGAGAGCCAGGAACCTGTAAAGATCGAGATATTTTACGGTTTAACCCACACCAATTAATTGAGGGAATGGCGATTGCCGGATATGTGATGGGTGCGACGGTGGCTTATAATTATATCCGTGGTGAATACTATGAGCCTTTTCTGCGTTGTGAAACGGCCATTGCCGAAGCGAATGGCGCAGGTTTATTAGGCATTAATATCTTAGATTCCGGATTTGATTTTCAACTGTATAACCATTTAGGTGCAGGCGCTTATATTTGTGGTGAAGAAACCGCTTTAATGGAATCCTTAGAGGGAAAAAAAGGTTTTCCGCGTTTTAAGCCTCCTTTTCCAGCAAACTATGGCTTATACGGCCGTCCTACGACAATTAACAACACAGAAACTTTGGCTTCTGTACCAGTGATATTGCAAAAAGGTGGGCAATGGTTTCTAGAATTAGGAAAAGCCAACAACGGTGGTTGTAAAGTATTTAGTGTGACGGGGCATGTTAATAAACCCGGTAACTTTGAAGTGCCTTTAGGTATTTCGTTTAAAGAATTATTAGCATTGGCTGGTGGTATGAAAGCAGGCAGGCGTTTAAAAGCAGTCATTCCAGGCGGATCGTCTATGCCTGTGCTAACTGCTGAAGCCATGTGGAATACCACGATGGACTATGATTCGATTGCTAAAGCGGGTTCGATGTTAGGTTCTGGTGGTGTCATCGTTATGGATGAAACCACTTGCATGGTGAAGGTTTTAACACGCATTGCGCATTTTTATAAAGAAGAGTCATGTGGTCAATGTACTCCCTGCCGCGAAGGAACGGGTTGGATGTGGCGGGTATTACATCGTATTGGACACGGCCTAGGACGCATGAGTGATCTGGAGTTATTAGAAAGTGTGGCAGGTAAGATCATGGGACACACCATTTGCGCCTT
>JBDLTN010000072.1:0-8431 GCA_039805785.1 Pseudomonadota bacterium
AATTAGGTAAACCTACGGTATGGGGTTTAGAAGCTGGATTGACGTTCCCAGTGGCGGCACATCAATCACGAGTCGCGATTGGTTACCAAAAAACCACACATTTAGCGACCTTCTTGCCACAGCGTCGTATCTATGCAGATTATATGGTAAACGTTGCCAAATGGTTTGATCTCGGTATAGCCGTATTCCAAGATAGAGATTACAATATTGGTGAAGGCGCTATCATTATTCCTGGAACGGCTGGTACAGCAGTAATACCTCCCAGAACGATACATTCAGGAGCTACCGGTAATAAATCAACGGTTGGTCAATTACGTGCTAGCATTAAGTTTGCTTAAGGTATTGTTGCAACATTAAATTTAAGTAAAGTATTAAGCCCGCATCAGCGGGCTTTTTTTTAACAATTTAAAAAGGCTTTTTATAATAAATGTTTTGATTTATTTTAAATTAGAGTTATTTTCTAAGGAAGTTTATAGCTTTATGTCAATCTTAGGCATCTTAAAGACTGGATGAGTATATTATTATCATTTAAAAAATTTTAGAAGGTGATATGTTTGAGTTATTTTTTTCTCCTGAAGCTTGGATTAGTTTATTTACGCTAACCGCGTTAGAAATTATTTTGGGAATTGATAATCTGGTTTTCATATCTATAGTTACCAACAGGCTTGCTCAAGCTCAACAACGTTCAGCTCGTCAATTCGGTTTATTACTCGCTTGTTTAACACGCTTACTTTTATTGGCAACACTTGCTTGGATGACAAAGTTAACTCATCCACTTTTTACATTGGTGGATCATGTATTTTCAGTGAGAGATTTGATATTAATCCTCGGAGGATTATTTTTACTTGCTAAAGGTACAAGTGAACTTCATCTAAATGTAACTACCATTGCGGCAGAGAATAAAAATAGCTTGCATCGATACTCAAGGTTCTCCACGGTTATTATTCAAATTATGTTATTAGATATTATTTTTTCATTAGATAGTGTGATCACCGCAGTGGGGATGGCCCAGGAATTTATAATTATGGCCTTAGCCATTATCATCGCAATTGCATTGATGATATGGGCGAGCGAACCATTAAGTCATTTTATTAATACTTACCCAAACTTAAAGATTCTCGGTTTAAGCTTTCTATTATTAATTGGTTTAGTATTGATAGCTGATGGATTTGGATTGCATGTACCTAGGGCATATCTGTATTTTGCTATTACCTTCTCTGTATTTGTAGAATGGTTGAATATTCTAGCCAGCCGTTGGCGACAGAGAAAAAAACCTGATAACTTTACTAAAAAGCCTACCGATATTATCTGAGTCTAGCCTTTTAATAGGCCGAATAGAAAAATATGCTTGCATTGCTCGCTTTTTTTTGATAAACAGGGGAACTTATCGCTTATTTCAATAATAAGGTGTCCCCATGCTAAGTAACAAATATAAATTAACGGCGCTTATGGTAAGTGTGTGCTGGTTAAGTTTACAGGGAAATCTTGCATCAGCTAATGAAACCACTCAAACAACCAGTGATAGTGAAATTCGACGATTGTCGCAACGAACTCAGGCACTGGAGTCCGAGTTACAACGGGTACAAAATCAAGTAGCCAATTTACGTAGGCAATCAAATCAGATTCCCATTTCTTCTAATGAAACAGCGGCACACCAAAGTTTAATTACCTCTTTACATCCTTTTTTTATCATAGGTACACCTGTTATTAGTTCCCCCTTTATAGGCATCAACTCTGAATATAATGCTTCTGATTTAGTGGTTAACCAGCCTTATGTGAATGAGGATTTGTACTTACTTCAACAACGAAAAGAAATTTATAATTATTTAATAAAAAATTGTCATCCTTTATCAAATACACCCGTGGTTAATCTCAGTGGAAAAATAGAATCTCAAATCTTTCATACCAGTCATTTTGGCAATTTTCAAAATAATTCAGCGACTGATATTGATTTGACAGGTATCGAATTAGATACTGAGATTTTAGTTAATCAATGGGTAACAGGTCTCATTGCTTTTGTTTATGATAATGCTCCACCAATGAATATGTCACCGAGACGTATTGATAATTCAAATGTATTTTTAGAACGAGGTTTTTTAACAATAGGAAATTTAGCTAGGTTTCCTTTATATGCGACCATGGGTCAGTTTTATATGCCATTTGGTCAATATTCATCTTCAATGATCAGCGATCCATTTACTAAAACCTTAGGTAGAACCAAAGCAAGAGCTTTACAGCTAGGTTTTTCAAAGCAATTTAATGATGAAAATAATTTAAATTTATCAGCCTTTGTCTTTAGAGGACCAAGCCGAACTAGCTTAGATAACAATGGTCTACGAAATTATGGTGCTAATGCTGAATATATATTCACGAAACCTAAATGGAATATTGATATAGCGGGCAGTTATATACGAAGTATTGCTGATTCACTCGGAATGCAGCATAACGGTAATACCGGTCCTGGAAATTTTGCAGGCTTTGCTACTAATAATAACACCGAGATTCTCAACCCTGTTCCAGGTTTAGATGGTCGTGGGACTTTAAGTATTGGTGCTTTTAGTTTAACGGGAGAATATGTTACTGCTAGCCGTTCTTTTGCACAGCCAGTATTGTCCTTTGATGGAAAAGGTGCTAAACCAGAAGCTTTTCATACAGAAGCAGCTTATAAGTTTAATGTTTTAGAAAAACCTAGTGCAATTATTATTGGATATGACCAATCAAAAGATGCCTTAGGCTTACTTATTCCTAAAAAGCGTTATATAGCAACC
This sequence comes from Pseudomonadota bacterium, assembly GCA_039805785.1. Lineage (GTDB taxonomy): Bacteria > Pseudomonadota > Gammaproteobacteria > Diplorickettsiales > Diplorickettsiaceae > Aquirickettsiella. The sequence goes on from JBDLTN010000072.1 coordinate 2,769, forward strand.
GCTAGTACTTCCATCTGGAAAGACACTATTGAAAGTTTAGAGTTTCGTCATGATATTGATTATAGTGCTACAGATGTTGCCACAGGCCAATCGGGTTTTAATCCCATAAATGGAACAGGAAAAAGTGGTAATACGATTACTTTGCAAGTAGGTTTATACTTCTAAAAAATAAATTAAATGGTTTAAAAAGGGCATTACTTTTAATGCCCTTTTTGTTATTCTAAGCGAATGAACAAACGCATCCTATTGGGTATTACAGGTAGTATTGCTGCTTATAAAACTCCTGAACTCATTAGAAAACTCAAAGAACAATCATATGACGTGAGAGTTATTTTAACTTCATGTGGTAAAGCTTTTGTAACTCCTTTGACATTGCAAGCAGTATCACAACATAAAATATATGAAGGACTTATAGACGTTGAAGCTGAAGCTGCAATGAGCCATATTGAGCTAGCACGATGGCCTGATTGTATTTTGATAGCACCAGCTACAGCCCATATAATTGCTAAATTAGCTCATGGTTTTGCCGATGATTTATTGAGTACCTTATGTCTAGCATCCAACGCACGCATAATTATTGTGCCTGCGATGAATCAGGCGATGTGGTTTAATCAAGCAACTCAAGATAATATTAATCTACTTAAAGAAAGAAATTGTTTATTTATAGGGCCTGGCGATGGAGTTCAAGCATGTGGAGATGTTGGTTTAGGACGCATGCTAGAGCCTATAGAAATCGTAGATGCCTTGTCAAAAGTATTTGTTAAACCCTATCTACATGATCAAAGAATTTTAATCACCGCAGGCCCGACTCAAGAATGCATCGATCCAGTACGCTATTTATCAAATCGTAGCTCTGGGAAGATGGGATTTGCTTTAGCCCAGGCGGCAGTCGAAGCAGGTGCTGAAGTTACACTAATTAGTGGACCTGTCGCTTTAACAACTCCAAAGAAATTAAAGTTTATAGCAGTGAAGACCGCTAATGAAATGTTATCAGCTGTGGAGCAAGAAATTAGCCAGCAAACGGTTTTTATCAGTACTGCTGCTGTGGCAGATTATCAAATTGTAAATCCGGCATTACAAAAAATTAAAAAATCGAATGCACCATTAACGTTACAATTAAAACCCACCATTGATATTTTGGCTACCGTCAGTCAAATGAGCTTCGAAGCTAGGCCTCTACTGGTTGGATTTTCTGCAGAGACTGAATATACCTTACAGTTTGCCGAAGAAAAAAGAAGAAGTAAAAACGTCGATTTAATGGTTGTTAATGATGTTAGTCAAACGGATATCGGTTTTGACAGTGATAAAAATGAAGTGACTGTATTATCCTCTGATGTTCCTATCCATTTAGCCTGTGCCAGCAAACACTTAATTGCTCGACAATTACTTCAAATAATAGCCAATCGTACGCATAATACTGAAAAATGCTGATTTTTTTGATACTTCTTTTTATTAATGGTCATTTTAAGGTTTCAAAATATTTTTTTTACGACTCTGCGAATGGTTCGGGTCGCAAATAAATAGAAGATTTGCTTGATAATTAGATATTAGCTTATTAAACTACTGCTCAGCCCCTATTCTTTGTAGAAAGGGGACTTTGATTTCTTAAAAAACTGAGGACTTGATCATGCGACAGGTACCTAATGTTCTTTGTAATTGTTACTTCTTTGTGGGTAACGATGCATGAGCATTTTAGAGTTTGCTAAAAAAAAAATAACCAAAGAAAAAATCGTAATCTTAACTTGTTACGACTATAGCACCGCGAAAATTCTTAATAATTCTTTACTAGATGCCTTATTAATTGGCGACAGCCTTGCCATGACCATGCACGGTTTTAAAGATACCGTAATGGCAACAATGACTATGATGGAGCTTCACACTGCTGCAGTATATCGAGGTGCTCCTTCCAAGTTTATAATTAGTGATCTTCCTTTTTTAAGTTATCGTCAATCAGTAAGCCGTAGTGTTATTGCCGCCCGAAAACTAATACAAGCTGGTGCACAGGCAGTCAAGTTAGAAGGTGCAGCGGGAAATCTTTCCTTAATAAGTTATTTGGTCGAATCTGGAATTCCGGTTATGGGCCATATTGGTTTAACTCCTCAATTTGTCCATAGTTTGGGGGGATATAAGGTCCAGGGAAAAACTCCTGCACAGGCAGAGCGGCTTAAGCAAGATGCCTTAGCTTTAGAACAAGCCGGTTGTTTTGCCATAGTGCTCGAATGCGTTCCATCACAATTAGCTAAAGAAATAACAAATTCACTAAAAATTGCAACAATTGGTATTGGAGCTGGCGCCAATACGGATGGACAGGTTTTAGTATTGCAGGATTTATTAGGATTCAATCTGGATTTTAAACCTAAGTTTGTTAATCAATTTCTTAATGGTAATCAATTGATTCGAGAAGCAGTTGATCATTATACCCATTCTGTAAGACACAAAGAATTTCCTAGTTATGAACATAGTTACTAAACTTAGTGATTGGCAAGCCATAAGGAAAAAAAATAATAATAAAACTATAGGCTTTGTTCATACAATGGGTCATTTGCATGCAGGACATTTAAGTCTCTGCACTCGTTCTCAGGCAGAAAATGATTTGACAGTAGTAGCCATTTTTATAAATGCTAAACAATTTAATCAAATAGAGGACTTTATAAATTATCCCCGTTCTTTAGAAACAGATACAGCTTTATTAAATACTCAGAAAATTGATTATCTACTCTTGCTAGACTCAGAAACTATTTATTCTGATAATTACCATATACAAATTCATGATACGAGTGATTTAAGCAAAGAGCTAGAAGGAAAATTTCGTCCCGGGCATTTCATTGGAATGTTAACGGTAGTATTAAAATATCTGAATATTGTAAAACCAACCAGAGCCTATTATGGCGAAAAGGATTATCAACAATTATTACTTATCAAAAAAATGGCGCAAGCACTATTTTTAGGCGTAGAAATCATTGGTTGTTCGACGATACGTGCAACAGATGGCTTGGCATTAAGTTCAAGAAATTCTCGCTTAAGTTTAGAACAACGAGCGAATGCAGGTCATTTTCCTAAAATTTTAAAGTTATCCTCTACATCGGAGACTGCTAAGCAAGAATTAAAAAGCTTAGGTTTTAAAGTCGATTATGTTGCAGATCAATGGGGGAGACGACTAGCAGCAATATATGTGGGAGATGTAAGATTAATCGATGCTTTACCTATTAATCTTTGCACCTAAATGTTTGACAATATTTTTTCTGGAGATCGACTAATTAAAAAGCTTTATTGCTATGCGAATTTCCGATAATTTTTTATAATGAAAGATGACGGGTAATTTTTATTGTATAAGGAATTGTTCGTAAAAAACGGATGACTTTGGCCAAGTGCTTACGATCGAGTACAGATAAAGTAAAATGAATAATACTATGTTTTCTATCGCGACTTTCAACTTTAATATTTTCAATATTAGCATCGGCTTTAGCGATGTTATGGGTTAATAATGCTAATACACCATGTTGATTAATGCTTTCAACATAGATATCAGTTTTAAAAAAGCCGTTAGTTTGTTTTTCCCATTGTAAGGAAATGGCCCGTTCAGGATTTTTTTTAATAAGTCGTGTGGCATATTTACAGCGTTGTAAATGGACAGTTAGGCCATGCCCAGCATTGAGCAAACCTATAATTTCATCTCCTGGGATAGGGCGGCAACATTCGGCAAATTTGATTAAACCATTATCTGCATTTTTAAGAAACAATGGCAATGCGTTAATTTGGGTTTTAAAATTAGGCTTTAAGCTACACAATGAATAACCAACTAAAGCGGGATGTAGATAACCGAGACCAATTGCTTCAAGCAAGCTTTCTAAAGAATTGTATTGAAACTTTTGTAAAATCTTACTTAAATTCTTAGAATTGATATTTGTACTATCTTGCTCTAAAGGAGTTAAATAGTTATCTAGCAAGCGTTGGCCTAGTTGTACAGCTTCATTATGCTGTTTATTTTTGAAAAATTGTCTTATATGACTGCGAGCACGCCCAGTCGCTACAAACTCTAACCATCGTGAATCAGGAAAAGTTTTTGAATCAGTAATGATTTCTACAGTTTGACCACTTTGTAAATGCGTGCTGAGTGGTACTAAATGTTTATCAACTCTAGCTGCAATACAATGATTTCCAATGTCAGAATGGATTGCGTAAGCAAAGTCGATCAAAGTTGCTTTATGAGGGAGCTCAATAATGTCTCCTTTTGGAGTGAAAATATATATATCAGTGGGAAAGAGATCGATTTTAACTGTCTCCATAAATTCTATGGAACTTGGAGTTGTTTGTTGAATATCAAGTAAGCGTTTAAGCCATTCTCGCGCTCGTAGGTGTGGACGTAGGTCATCAGCTTTAGTTTTTTCTTCTAACCAGTAACTTACAATACCATGATCAGCTCCATTATCCATTGTAGTTGTACGGATCTGTATGTGAATTGAAGTAGCTGCTGGATCAAATAATGTGGTATGTAATGCTTGATATCCATTCGCTTTTGGAAGTGCGATATAGTCGTGAAAATGATCGGGTAGCGGTTTATAAAGATTATGTACAGCACCCAATACTCGATAACAGTTATCAATATTATCTACAATAATGCAAAAAATAGGGATATCAATAATTTCATTGAAGGCCAAATGATTCTCGCGCATTTTTTTGTAAATTTGATATAGGTGCTTCTTTTTATGCCAAATAGTATGAAAAGGTAAATGATGTTTGTCCAAACACTCTTTTAAAGCCGACTCTATTTTATAGATACTCGCTTTATGTTTACGTCGATTTTTTTGGACAGTTTCTTGTAAAATACGATATCGCCATGGATAAAGATTTAAAAAACAAAGATCTTCTAACTCTATGCGAACCAGATGCATACCCAACCGTTGTGCAATAGGGGCATAGATATCTAAAGTTTCTGTAGCTATACGATGACGTTTTTCTGCAGGAACTGCAGATAAGGTACGCATATTATGCAAACGATCGGCTAATTTTATAATAATGATACGGATATCTTTCGCCATGGCTAGCAGCATTTTGCGAAAATTTTCTGCTTGAGCTTCTGCGCGACTTTGAAATTGAATCTGAGTTAGCTTGCTCATCCCATCAACAAGCTCTGCTATTTCACTACCAAAGGTTGTGGTTAAAACAGTTTTTTCGATAGGAGTGTCTTCAATAACATCATGTAAAATTGCAACAATTATGGTTTGGACATCCATGCGCATTTGCGCAAGGATCTTGGCGACTGCAATTGGATGGCTAATGTAAGGATCGCCATTATGACGTTTTTGACCAGAATGGGCAGTAGCAGCAAATTGATAAGCGTTATAAACTTGTTTTATTTGCTGAGGTGTTAAATAGGTTTGTAGTTCTTGTTTGAGGTCACTAAACATGTGCATGCAAGCGCCCCCGGCTTTTTATAAGCCCGTAGATTGTGATCCACTTGTTGTGCTGCCGCCAATTTCCTGCGCTATTTTTTCTTCAGGTCCATTAACTCTACCATCAGCGATTTCTCTTAAGGCAATTACCGTAGGCTTATCGTTTTCCGGATCAACCATAGCCATCCCGCCTTTAGCAAGTTGCCGGGCTCGTTTCGAGGCTAAAATGACTAATTCAAAATGATTTTTAATTTTCTTTAAGCAATCTTC
>JBDLTN010000073.1:0-8131 GCA_039805785.1 Pseudomonadota bacterium
TCTAGTAAAATTTATTGATGGCCTATCTGAAAAAAAACAGAACAGCAAGCAGGAACAACAAAATGTACAAGCCGCTTAATAACTCTGCATACACAACATTTGACTATAGCTCGAAAAAGAATATCAGGAAGTCGAGGTGCTTATGTTTCATTATTATCGACTATGGCATTTAAATGCCTTTTCCAGCCGTCGTTCTGAGGTAGGAATAGATGTTGTTAATGATAAAGCGATAAATAAGAACCAAGAACGTGGAGTAACCATCTATACGAGGCCTCAAACAATTTCTTCTTCATTTGCACCTGTTCATAGAATAGTAACTCAAGCTGGACTTGGTTCGTTGGATGAGGCTAAAAAATGGATACAAGCTCAGAGAGAGCATTTAAAGTTACTGCTCGAAGATGGTTCTCTACAGAAAGTGGAAAAGCTATTACAAACAAGCCTGAACGATATTAAAACGATTACTGAGCTGTATTTGGGATGCTGCGAAGCCAAGATGTCAAACATTCAAGGTAGACATGAAGCTTATGATGATTTCATAAAATATTTGGATGACTTACAACGTCGATTAAAACCCTTATTACAAGGAGGAATGCTGTTATTTCACCCGGATCATATGAGGAATTTAACGCATTCTCAAGAGATGTGGGAGATGATAACTCGATATAGTCAAGCTTACTTAGAACAAAGCCGATATTACTTAGATAGCTTAAAAAATTATCATCTACGGATCGAAGAACTTTATGAGCATTCTCATCAAGAGCTTCAAAGACAGCAGGCACTCCGAGATTGGTCTAATCTCGCGCGACGTATCCAGGAATTAGGACAATCTATAAAAGAATTGGAACAATCATTCAAAGAACTGGAAAAAAAGCGTACGGAAGACATTGAGAGATTTAGAGCAAAATTATATGACCAATGGGAAAAAGATAAAGCGGACATACGAGCTGACTTGGAGCAAGATAAGCTGGAAATAAACGCAAAATTGGAAGAAATCGAAGCTAAGATACGCGTCTATCTAAAAGATAAGCTTGAGCAAGGAATAGAAAAAGGCAAGAATTACGATGATAATCATGTAAATGAAGAGGAAATATCCATATCAGATTTAGGGGGAAAATCCATAATCCGCCCGTCATTTTAGTGTAGGTTCTAACTCAACTGCGACAAGGAAGTTAAACTAGTCGTATTTTGAGAGTAGAAATGGGAAAACGATTCAACCAAATAACAAAAAAAGATAGAGTTATAATAAATCATTTATTAAAGATAGGAGTTAGTAAGGCAAAAATAGCAGGGCAGTTGGGCTTTCATCGTTCAACGATCTATAGAGAAATTACACGACGTAGTAATCGCTTAGGGTATTTTCCATTTCTTCATGAAAAGAAATTTACAGAAATTAGAAAAAGGGAATATAAATTATCAAAAGATATATCACTGAGAAATTATATATTTGATAAATTACAATTAAGTTGGTCACCAGAGCAAATAGCAGGGCGTTTGAAGCTAGAAAATAATGGTAGAAGTATTATTTGTCATGAAACGATCTACTCTTACCTGTATAGTGATTATGGGATACGTAACCGTTTTTATCTCTATTTAAGAAAGAAAAGGCTGTTTCGTTACCCTAAGATTAGCCGTCGTCATCGTACTTTGATTCCTAACCGAGTCCCCATTATTGAAAGACCTCAAGAAGTCAAAAATCGAGAATCGTTAGGGCATTGGGAAGGAGATTTAATGGTGTTTGGTAAACAAACCAAAACAAATCTTATTACATTACGTGAACGACAAAGCCGCTATATGCTTGCCATTAAGAATAAAAATAGAAAATCGGAAGGTACAGCTAAAAAAATAATTGAGGCATTTAATAAGCTTGGTAAACACCGGATATCAAGTTTAACTCTGGATAACGGGCCCGAGTTTGCAAGACATGAAAAAATAGCTGAAAAATTAAGTATAAAAACTTATTTTTGTGAACCGTATAAATCTTACCAAAAAGGAACAATAGAAAATGGTAATAAACAATTAAGAGAATGGTTTTCTAAAAACGCACCGATTGATGGGATTTTGCCTAGAACAGTGCGATCAAAATTAAAGTTGCTGAATCAAAGACCGATGAAATGCCTGGGGTTTAATACGCCAAACGAAATCTTCTTTCGAAGAAAAACACTTGATAGTAAAAACGTTAGCCTGTCAACTTGATGCAAACTGTTGATTTAATTATAATTTCCGGGGCTTGTCGCATTTGGCCTTAGAACGTACCTTTAGGACTTAAAATCCGATAATTATTGTTATCGGATGTTTTTCATCTGGAATACGAATGCGGGTATGTATTTTATTTTCGTAATTTGAAATAAGATGCTGTATCTTTTTCTTGTGAATTTGTAGCTCTTAGCTTAGCTATTTCAGCCTTAAGACGAGCATTTTCCTTGCTAGTGTCTTTATACTTTTCAGTAAGTTCTACAATCAAAGAATTTGCAGCTTCTAACTTAACTGTTAAATAATGATTACTTTCTTCATCAGGTTTATCTGTTAAATAATGATTACTTTCTTCATCAGGTTTATCTGTTAAATAATGATTACTTTCTTCATCGGGTTTAAAAGAATACTCCGCACCTTCTTTCAATTTCTGTAATATTTCTGAAGAATGATTATCCGCAAAGCCTATTAGCGTTGATAGTATTGTTAAAGAAGACGCTAAAACTTCCAACATTACTTTTTCTTGTTTTTGGCCTGACCATGGATAAGCCAGATAAAGTTTTGTTATATCTGAGTGAGGCCTTTTTATTGATCCCTTGTAAGTTTTTAGGTAGGCTTCAAATCTTAAAAGGGTCTGTTTTTGATCCTCAGTAAGTTTATCGATAAAAAGCTCTTCTAATTTTGTCGCCTCGTGAGGATAAACAAGTAGAAAATTATTTTTTTTAAGCTGATAATTTTCATTTATTTTTTCTAAATTTTCTAAATTTTTTTCAATGATAAAACGAGCAATAAAATCAAATTTTTGCTCAATCGTCGTTTTTATCTGCTCTTCTGAAAAAAAAGGTTTTATAGAATGATAAGAAATATATTTTAAATATAATGTGGATTCAGGCGCAGTGATTATACTCTCATATTCAGGAAAACAAATTTCATTTTCTTGGGATAAATTATAGTTTTCTACTAAGTTTTCTAATGTCTTACGAAACTTTCTTGTTTGTATTCTTAGTGGAGCATTTAATATAAATATTACACCATTATCTCCGTCTTCATCCTTTATAATACCAATACTTTTAGGAATCTCCCCTTCATATCCCAGTAGGTTAATAAGTATGTGATAAGAAAAGATCTGTTCATAATCATACGTGTCAAGATAAAGATCATCCAAAGAAATAGATGGGCATTGAGAACGAATGTGATTCCTTAGGTGAGTACCTATTTTCAGTTCTTCGATTATATCATCAAACATTTTAAACCTCTTTAAAATTTTATTGTTTTACTATAGAAATAAGGAAGAAAATTTTTATGTAAATTCTAACTTTATAAATCGTACTTACTTAAATAATGTAGTAGTTTATATATATTATTATGGTCTATGTGATTAGGCAAGTAGTATTAATAAAAATGCTAAGGCTTCTTTGGAAGTATAGAAGGGGGTACGGAAAGTCTTCTATCTCCGGCTAGTTTGCGAAGTAGGTTTCACCTTAACTTCGATGTTTTTTCCCATTATCGAAATATAAATTTTACTTGGTACTGCAAATTAGAGCCTTGTTCTTTAGTATAATTGGAATTAATAATTTTTGGCTTCCTATCGGTGTGATGGCGCAGGGTAATAAATTTTATCACTGTCTAAAAGCTTGCTTCAATATGATAAGATCGAATGTAAGTTCGTTGTAAGCAATTTGATTTAAATAAATAAACTTTTGTTCCAAGAACACCATGACAATATAATAGTGGGTAATTCGCCTAATTTTTTATTGTAAATTTATCGAATCCGTAAGTATAGCTACCCAACAAAAGTATTAAAATATATTTAATCAAGATCGCGTCCCATTTCATTCTGTCGAAATCTAAATTTAACAAAAGCTTCTAGCTTGGCGGATAAATTCGGCGCCAATTTTTTAAGTTCTTCCATCTTTGATTTAAATTTCCCTATATCCATCGCTAAAGAATCAAGACGTTTCGCTATTATTTTTCCTTGTTGCTGATTAGGATTATTTTTTAAGTAATCTCGAAATTTCACTAAATATTGAAGATGAGAATCTTTTGATTTTTTTAAGGTATCAAAATCAGCATTAAGTTCCTCAGAAACCCAATTAATAGTAACTTCTTTAATAGGAGCATTTATTTTTTCAAATGTTTTAGATAATTCAGGTGCTATCGCTTTCACTTTTTCGAATACACTTTTTTGTCGACATAAAGCTTTTACCGCATTTTCAAAGCCACGTGTTTGAATCTCTTTACTTAATGGCTCAGTTGCCCTATCAAGACGTGTTTTAGCAATTAATATCCGTTCAACTGCGTGGGAATCGATAGTTTTGAGACGCATCCACTCATCTGAAATCGTGCGTGAGTTATCTGTAAATTTTGAATCTTCTTTTATCCTATCTATAACTATTTTCGCAGATAAATCTTGTTTTTCAGCAAAATACTTAATAGAAGAAAAGTACTCATTTAGATCGTTATTAATATTTTTAGCCATCTCATGATGGGCAGTAGACTCTTTTTCTTTGTTCTGTGTTAGATAATCGTTAACAAGCATTGACCGCTCATGCTGCATAACCATTTTTTCCAGCGCCCTATTACTCACACGATTCAAGTTAAGCGCATCTTTAAACTGTTCATAATCCTGCTTAATTCCATAAGCCAATTGATTTCTTTTCAATATCTGTTCGTACCAATCTCTATAACCTGGATGATCATAGAGTTGCTCATGAGGATTTAATTCACGACGCATCCGTCGAGCTTGCGTACCTAACTGATTCCTTAAATCTACCAACAAGGCCACCTTCTTAGCTAATGCACGCTGTTTAATCTTATCTTGCACTGATTGACGATATGCTTTTTTAACTTTAAAGGCAGCATAGTTAGCAACAAATAACCAAACATCATGAATAGCCTGTTTAATACCTAATACTTTATCAATAAACCAGCCCATTAATTTTTCAGGGTCAAATCCACGACGAATGGCAAAGGACAATGGCCAATCTAAAACAGAATCTCTTAATGTCGAACGAGATAAAGAGGCTTTTAATTCTGTTAGATTTTTAAACTGGGTTCGATCGGCATATACATTCAAGCTCTTTCGATGCCGAGTCATAGCAACATAACTTAAAAAGCGATCCCAAGTAGGACTTCCTATATAAACAAATACCTGATCGTAAGTAGCTCCTTGGGATTTATGTACTGTAGCAGCGTAACCATAATTGAAATTTTGATAGTCATTGGTTGAGAAGGTCATTTCTCGTTTTGGTGTGTTTCCTAGTTTTACGGTGATCTGATCACCCATAATTTTACTGACCGTTGCAAACTCTCCATTACTAACCCCCAATGATCGATCATTACGTAAAAATAAAATTTTGTCACCCGATGAAAGTTCAATCGCGCCATGATTAGTTGTAGCAACTTTTTGAGTGTCCTTACCCAATAACCCCAATGCTTGAATTTTTTCTCGCGCAGCTTGGTTAAGCTCTTTCACATCACTATTGCGATGAGCGAGTATCAAACGTTCTTGGACATTTTCAGCGGTTAATTCTTGACTCCAATCCCCTATCAAACGCAATTGGGTAACAGTTCCTCCCCCACCCTCGCCTTCCTCATCTTCTTCATTTGAATTAACTAAATGGATCTGTTGTTGAGAATCATAATGATCCAGTGCTTGACCCACTAAACCACGAGCAAGTAACTGGCTGGCTGCACAATCGCCTAGAGAAGTTTGACGCTGAATATGATTAAGCTCTGTAAAACCTATTCTCTCGGTAATCGCCCTAAAAGATGCACCAATCCCAATCGGCTGTAATTGTGCAGAATCACCTATGATGACTAATTTAGCTCCTGAAGTTCGTACGGTATCGACGATCAAAGCAAAATCATGAAGATCCGTCATGCCCGCTTCATCCATCACTAAAATATCATTGGCTCCTATTTCTAACTTTCCAAAAGCCAATTGCATTTTTATGGAGTAGATTGTGCTGGAAGAAATATTTGAACTAGCTTCAAGCCCCTTTGCTGCAATGCCAGATACTGCCATCCCTAGAACACGATAGCCTGAAGCTTCCCAACACTGTTTAGCCGCGCGCATCATATAAGATTTACCAGTACCTGCACGACCTACAATAGCGCTGATATCACTCCCGTTAACAATATAAATCAACGCATCCGCTTGCTCGACATTCAAACCAAAATCAAGACTCGCTCGCTCTAGTAAGTCACCATTAACGGGATGTTGTTCACGGCTATTTAATAGATCAGCGTGCTCAGCCAACTCCACTTCTCGCTGATAATTAGCACGAGTCGTAAAACGATCTCGTCCATCGTCTCCTGGACCTAATAAAATCAAATCCGGATGTGATTTTAACCCAAGAAGTGCCGTTTCATACTGTTCAAGCGTTTCTGTATTCTTATGAATCAATCGAAAAATATCTCGATCACTAAACACAGCATACTGAGTACCTAAAATATTTAATAAACTACTCGGATCATGAACAGTAACCTCAATACTCGCTTCACGCTTTAATTGATTTTCTTCTTTTAAATAATGCGATTGGCTGCGAACCCTTCCTTCATGACGCTGCGAAAAAATATGATTAGCATCGACAACCAAATCAATGCCCTGCTCTATAAAATAATCATTCTGAAAATCACGCCATTTTTCTCCCCAAAATTGCGGGTCAACTACTCGTCCTCGCACGACATCAGGCTCTAAATCACGTGCCTTCACTTTATCAAAGCGATCTCCCAATAATCGACGCGTGGAAACATAAATATGCGCATGAGGATTACCATCGCTGTGAGAATGAATAGCTATATCGGAAACAATTCCATGTCGCACAAAGTGCGTGTTTGCAAAATTTCTCGCTAAATCAATCTGTAAAGCTAAATCAAGATCTTTTGGTAAGGCTAAAACGATATCTTTAGCAATCTGCGAATTCTTCCTTGTTTCAGCGGCTTCTACTGCATTCCATAATGTTTCTCGATCTTTAAAATGAGTTGCAGCACCTTCTGGTAATAAAACTTCAGAATAAATAACATCGGATCGATTTTTAAAATTATGAATTTCTCCGGTACGACCATCTTTTAATTCGACACCCGCACGATACGCAGCGCCCGCTACTGCGCTATGTCCTTGTGAACGTGAATGATAAGCTATTCGTGCAAATGCTATCGCCATTTAAAAATAATAACATGCAAACTTAAGTTTGCACATTGCGCCCTTATCATTTTATTCTAAGGGAGTTTTAATTTTTCTAACGAAAAATAATGTAAGCTTCGCAAGCAATTGTTTTTTATTAATTAATAATAGATAATACAAATACTATTAATAATAAATTACGAATTATATAAATGTCTGAAAAACAAAAAATAAGCTTAAAAGAAAAAGCAGCTAAACTGATTGAAAAAATAGAAAAAGCTAATAAAGAATTATTGATTTTACAAGAGAAAAGACTTTTAGAAATAGGAAAGCTTGCCTGTAAGCATGGTCTTGATGCTTATGAAGATACCCTACTCGATCTTCACTTTGCTAAACTATCAAAAGAACTCGGCCATGGAAACTCAACAGAAAATTAATAAAAAAACACAAACCATTGCTTATCTTGAAAGAAAACTGGCAATCGAAAAAATTAAAGAACGAAAAAAACAAACCCGACGAAAAATTGAATTGGGTGGCTTAGTTATCAAAGCAAAAATGGATGAGTTCCAAAAAGACATTATTCTTGGCGTACTTATCAATGCTAGAAAGGAAATTCAGAACAATGCTGATATAAAGTCTTTATTTAAGTCCATTGGAAATGCTGCTTTCATGGAATATATAACCTAGACAAAAATTTCTTAATGAATATTAATTGGAATAGTTCAGACTTGATGTGACACAAAGGAATGAGTAAGGTTACCCGTTTTGAGAAGTCGAGAAACTTTAATCAAAACACAAAGGGTAACCTTAGAT
>JBDLTN010000074.1:0-8029 GCA_039805785.1 Pseudomonadota bacterium
AAGGCCTTAGTTTTGGGACTGATCATGCTTTCTATCTGCTCAACATCAATATTAAAGGTATCTAATTCCACATCAATAAAAACTGGAATTAATCTGCTTTTAATTATGGGTGCAACAGTGGTTGAAAACGTTAATGCGGGTGTTATTATTTCAGAAAATTCAGGTAGTTTTAACAATTCTATCGCCAAATAATTTGCTGAAGAGCCTGAATTAAGCATGATTCCAAATTTTTTACTAAATAATTCTGATATTTTTTTTTCCATTTCACGAACCGCTTCACCCATCTGCGTAGAACGACGCAATACAGAGACTACTGCAGCAATTTCATCTTCCCCATGCACGGTTTTTCCATAAGGCACATGAATAAATTCCTTAGTCATTCAATATTTCCTTGTAGATTTCTTTTTGTATTAGATTCCATTCACTGGTAAATTGATTAATTTGGCTTAGGGTTTTATCAAACATAGACATTCCCTGTTGATAAGCATCAAACCATTCTATGGTTTTTTGCAGCCCTGTTTCGAGATTCCATATTGAAACCCAATCTAAACGTGCTTTTGCTTTAGAACAATCTAAGTGCAAGGTACTTGCTTCATGCAGGTGCTTATTTTTATCCAAAATCCATTTAATTGAGCTTTTACTCATTCTAATAAGATACTCGGTAACCCAACTTACCGGCTTAATATCTTTACTTTCTGGTCCAAAATTCCAACCTTCTGAATAATCTTCAGGTTCAAAATATAAACGTTCCGCTAAGCTTAAATAGCCGTACAAGGGTTGTAAAACATGTTGCCAAGGACGTAAAGCATCAGGGTAGCGTAATAAAATATTTTCCTGTTTAATGCATGCAGTAAGCACATCGGGAACCAAACGATCCTTAGCCCAATCTCCTCCTCCTATGACATTTCCCGCTCTTGCTGTAGCAACGCCGACTCCTCGTTCTTTAAAAAAAACATCTCGGTAAGTTTGAGTAATTAATTCTGAGCAAGCCTTACTATTACTATAAGGATCATAGCCACCCAGTCTGTCTTTTTCGCAGAATTTTTTATTTATCTCGGTATTTTCATAACATTTATCACTGGTTATATTAACAACCACTCTGACATTTTCCGTCAATCGGGCCACTTCCAACAAATTTATGGTTCCCATAATATTGGTTGAATAAGTTTCTACAGGAACTTGATAAGAATACCGAACCAGCGATTGAGCCGCCATATGAATAATAATTTCAGGTTGATATTTTTGGATAACGGCCTGTAAGCTTTCATAATCCCTGATATCACTTATGATGTTAATCATTCCCTTGTGCAGCTGCGTAATTTCAAAGAGATTTGGAAAAGTAGCCGGAGCTAATGAATAACCTATCAGATTAACACCTAGAGATTGTAGCCATAAAGAGAGCCAACTGCCTTTAAATCCAGTATGACCCGTTAATAATACCGTTTTTCCTTTCCAAAATTTCATAGTCATTGATGACATTAAGTGCAAATTGCAGTTTCTATCACTTGAGACTCATTTTCCCAAATCTTCCAGGGCGCATTACCCGATGCCCAAATCTCTTCTAAGGTATTCTTGTCGCGCAATGTATCCATCGGGTGCCAAAAATCATGATGAAAAAAAGCAGATAACTCACCCTCCTGTGCTAGGGTTTCCAGAGGTTGCTTCTCCCATGATATCGTGTCGTTGTCGATGTAGTTAAGTACACGCGGAGATAACACAAAAAACCCTCCGTTAATCCAAGCACCATCTCCTTGTGGTTTCTCCTTAAAGGCAACCACTTTTTTATTAGAAATGTCTAACGCTCCAAATCTTCCCAGTGTTTGAACCGCAGTTAAAGTCGCTAAGGTATTTTGTTGTTTATGAAATTGTATCAACGCATTAAGATTGACATCACCTATGCCATCTCCATAGGTAAAACAAAAATCTTCATTACCAAGATAAGGCGCTATTCTTTTTAACCGCCCTCCTGTCATCGTTTGTTCCCCGGTTTCCACCAAGGTTATCCGCCAAGGTTCTGCTTTATTATGGTGGATTTTAGTATGATTTTTAGTCATGTCAAAAGTGACATCCGAGGTATGTAAATAGTAATTAGAAAAATATTCTTTAATGAGATAACCTTTATAGCCTAAACAGATAATAAAATCGTAGATTTCATAGGCCGAAAATATTTTCATAATATGCCATATGATAGGTTTACCGCCTATATCAATCATAGGCTTGGGACGAAAGCTCGTTTCCTCACTGATACGCGTCCCTGCCCCACCTGCTAAAATTACCGCTTTCATAAAAATAATCCCTTAATAATAGATATTAATCATTTCCAAACTTAAGTCGAAATGTAAAATCAGATTTTTGTTGTTTTCCATCTACAACAGCAAAACTATTTTTATAATCTTTTTTTTCAGAAGCCCACCAAGTAATCGCATGCCTGAAAAGTTATTAAGAGAAGTTAATCGAAGTAAATAAGTATTACCTTTTTTAACTTTAATGGCTGGAAATTTAAATCTTTCCCAATTATTATCTTGTATTAAGCTCGCTAAGCTTTTTGTCATATAGAGTTGTTTATGATCCTCTGTGAGCAATTCTAGCTGAATGGTAGAGTGATTCCTTCTTGCAAAGGTTGATAAAAACAAATCAACTTGTTTAAGATTTGAACCTATCGCTTTAAAACTTTGTTCAAACACTCTATTTTTTGTGAGTTCCCCAAATACTTTCTCTTTAGATTGATTAAGAATATAATTATTCGAATTAAACGTACTTTTTATAAAGGTAATTGCCGCTGGAATAATAAAAATGAGTATCCCTATATAAAACCGTTGCCGAACTTTAGCGTAGGAATTAAACCTGAACTCTACCGGAAAGTCATACAATAAATGTTTATACTTAAGTATTAAATTTAAAACTAGGTATCCCCAAAAAAGGGAGAGAAAGACATTAACGCTAAACCCACCCAAGATTTTAAATAAACTACCTATATTTTCAAAAAATGGAACGGATAGGGGTATATGTAATAATTTTGACTGAAACATTGATAAATCGACGTTATCTGGAAAGGTTAACACCGCATAAGCAATAAAAAATAACATTCCGCAGAGATCAAATAGTAAAAATTTTGAAATTTTATTTTTTGGTAACAAAACAGTCGTTAAAACCAAAGCAGGCGTTATAAACAATAGCCATTGAGGGTGCCATAAAATAAATAAAAAAGGATAAATACTTGAAAACAAAAAAAGATAAGCCGCCACTTTTTTGTAATGCTTAGTAATATCTAAATAATAACCGATGCCTGACAAGATAATAAATAAGATAAATATATAATAAACTTTTTGGGGACCAATTTCTAAAGCACTTAAAAAAACTCGAACTAAGGCACTAAACTGCAAAACTCCTTCTATATAAGCGTGTGAATGAATATACAATAATTGAATTAAAACCATCGGAATTAAAAAAATTAATCCGCATATCAGCAGTTTAATTATTCTTTTCTCTAAAAACAGCAGCAACGGAACAAAAACAAAAAACGGAAAATATTTGAATGTAACGGCTAAACTAAAGATTAACGAAGCGCTATAGGGTTTCTTTTTTAAAAAGAATAAAAAGCCGAGTAATGTAAGAAAAACATAAAAAATGTCATATTGGGAAAAAATAAATTGTGAAAAGATCGCCAGAGGAGAGGTAAGCCAAATCCAAGTGGTATATTTACCCCATTCATGATCCCTTTGATAGAGTTGGGTCACCTGATAAAAAACTAACCCTGTCATCAGATAAACTAATGAAGTTAAAAGTTTAAGCCAATAAACAAAATAATGAGAAAAAAATAATGGAGATTTTATGATGCCTAGCAGTTTAAAAGGGAAAAGCCATGCAGCAAAGATTAAAAATATGGCTGGAGGATAACTGGCTGCGGGAAAAAGACCTTGGCCTTGAATTTTTTTACAATTTTCATAAAAATCTAGCGGATTTCCAAAAAGATAATTTAAAGAGTTCCATCCAGTAGCAAATATATCCTCCTGAAAAAAAGCAAAAAAACAGAAGAGAAGCAAAATCCCTCCAAAAGTATAATCCGCCGTAGTTAATCTATAGGGAGGAAATAGTGCTTTTAGTTTCAACTTGTCCAAATCCATTTGGCTAACCATAAATTTAATTTGCAATTATTAGGCAGCCATATGTTACAATCCTTAGCTATGAAGTACAATAACTTACTTATTATTTTTACCCTCCATTCATTTAAAAACAATATTTAAGGTAAAAAAACAGGCCAGGAAAAGTTTTATAAACACTTGCTTTCAACGGAATAAGAAAATGATCCAATATTTCAAACGAGCTTTAAATAATTTTGCGCCATTCTCCAAAAAACTGACTAATTTTTTTCAACTTTTAAAAAATATCGGCCCGTTCCGTATGTGGATAATGGCGCTAACACATTAAAAGCTTCAAAACTATTTTTTATCAACACAAGCAAAACGTATCTGATAAATGGGTCAACTATTTTGATATTTACGATGAATGTTTTATAAGCTATATAGCCATAAACCCAATGTTTTAGAAATTGGTGTACAAACTATGGGAAAATGCCATGCTCTATGGGGTGGATATTGATCCCTAAAGTACTTAATCTAAGTCTTGAATCTAATATACACCTCTTTAATTTAATATTACCGATGAACAGGCCATTAACCAATATTTTAAAAAACTTAAATTTGACATCATTATAGATGATGGTTCGCATATCTGCTCAAATATTATTCAAAAGTTTAAATTAATCTTTTCAAAATTAAAACCAGGTGACATTTTTTTAATAGAAGATTTACATACCTCCTACTGGCAAAGTCATAATGGATCCTGCTTAGGTGCTGATTCGACTATTAAATTTTTTAAAAAATAAGTTAGCTAAACAAGAAGGTTGGCATCACTCTTGATAAGACATTATGGTTTTTAAAATTCCTGAAGAAAATGTTTCTTTAGGTTGCCATGCCAATTCGTTAGTTATTTTTTCTGCATTGATTGCATAACGCCAATCATGCCCAGGGCGATCCTTTACAAATGAAATGAGATCATTATATTTAAAAATAATCGGATTAATTTTACATAAACCTTCAAAGATAAAATTTATAACTTCTAAATTGCTTAATTCAGTATTCCCGCCAATATTATAGCTTTCTCCTAATCTGCCCTTTCGTATTACACTATCGATTCCACTACAATGATCTTTCACATAAAGCCAATCACGAATATTAGAACCATCGCCATAAATTGGAATAGGCTTTTGTCGTACACAGCAACCTATAATGGTTGGGATAAACTTTTCAGTATGTTGCAAAGGACCATAATTATTAGAACAATGGGTTATAGTAACAGGCAGTCCATAAGTATTATAATAAGCGCGTACCAAATAATCTGAAGATGCTTTGCTTGCAGAATAAGGTGAATTAGGCCGATAGGGTGTTAGTTCAGTAAAAGCCGGCTCATCTTTCTGCAAACTGCCATACACTTCGTCAGTAGATATATGGTGAAATCGACAATCATTGCTTCCTAAACCGAGATCTTCTAGCCAAACCTTTCGACTTGACTCTAATAAAGAAAAGGTTCCCCAGATATTGGTTTTTATAAATTTTACAGGCGTATTAATTGAGCGATCGACATGTGTTTCGGCAGCAAAATGAACTAGCGTATCTATTTTAAAATTCTTTAGTAATTTCGAAACTAAATCACTATCAAGTATATCCCCCTGCACAAAATGATGCTGTTCGGGCCAGGGTAAATTTTTTAAATTATTTAATGTTCCTGCGTAAGTAAGTTTGTCAAGATTAACAATAAATACTTCTGGATAATTTTTTTGATAATAATGCACAAAATGACTGGCAATAAAACCTGCGCCGCCTGTTACTAAAATACTTTTAGGAAAATATGTCATTATAAACTACTAATCAATTGTAAACCAAAAAACCAATTATTAGGATTAATATTAAAAGCTTGTGAAATTTTCTGACAATTCAATTCAGAATTAAAAGGTCTACGCGCAATACTTGGATATTCTAATGTTGAAATAGGAAAAATTTCTTTTACTCTTAATTGTCGATATTGTTTTGCTTCTTCTATTATTATCTTAGAAAATTCATACCAACTCAGCGCAGGCTTACCTGTATAATGATAGGTTCCCCACGTCGTTTGCCCTTGCTCAAGACAGTCAATTATCTTTATTAATGTCAAAGCAATATCACCAGCATACGTTGGAGCTCCTCTTTGATCAGCTATGATCTTTAATTCATTCTTTTCTTTAGCTAAGCGAAGAATAGTTTTCACAAAGTTATTTCCAAATCGTCCAAATATCCAACTAACTCGCAAAATAATATGTTTATACCAAGTTTTTCTAAGAAGATTTTCTCCACTTAATTTACTTTTCCCATAAATCGATATTGGTTGCGTTATATCTTGTTCGGTATAAGCAGATTTTTTTTGACCATCAAAAACATAGTCTGTAGAAATATGAATTAACGGAATATTGTATTCCTTAGCTATTTTTGCTAAATTTTTAACGCCGAGGCAATTTATTGAAAAAGCAATCTCACTTTCCTTCTCAGCCTTATCAACGGAGGTATATGCTGCAGTATTAATAATATAGTTGGGTTTAGTAGTCGCAACCACATATTTAATCTGTTCTAATTTGATAATATCAAGTTGTTCATGTGTATAAGAATATAATGATATATTTAAATTTTTTGCTAATTCAATAATTTCATAGCCCAATTGACCATGTGCGCCTGTTAGTAAGATTTTTCCAGAGAAAAACATTAAAGAACTCTCTAGTTAGTTAATGACAAGTTTTTTTAATAAAAACTCCATCTTTTATACCTTGGCCCGCTGCCATTAAACTTTGCATAGGCTTCGGCGAAAAAATTATTTTTCTTAATTTAAATAAATTTCCTACTAAAATAAAGATTTTGTAGGATAACAAAATATTTTTTTCATGAAATAGAAAAAGACTATTACGTAACGAATAATAATAACGTATTGGTTGTTCATATTGTAAATATAACTTATTAATTTTTTTAACTTCACCTATTCTATGCTTCATACATACATTCGATAGCATAACGATTTGGTAATTTTTGTATAAGGCACGTAAACACCATTCAGTATCGATCAGGTCGATAAAATATTCCTTTTTTGGATAGCCAATATGTTTTAAAGTTGGTACCCAAACCAACATTCCAGAGCTAATTAAGACTTGTTTTAAATTTGGCGCCTTTAGCAGGTTTCTTAATTTATCTTTAAATTTTCTTGATTTTAAATTTTTAAGCTCAGGATCATGCCAAGTTGGACCGATGGCACATAAACGCGGATATAAATTTTTTAACTGATAAAAGCCTGAAATCATGTCAGTTACGAAATTCTCTGGTAAATGACTATCTTGATCAATGAATAGTACAAATTCAAAATTTTTTTCTTCAGCCATTTGACAGGCTAAAAAATGCGCACCGCCTATACCGACATTTTTTGGACTTTTAAATAGAATAATATTCTCAGCATCAGCGCACTCAAACGCTTTGATAGTTTCCGTATTATCAAATAAGAGTATTTTACTTTTTTCGTATTGCGTGCAAATACCAATTAGATTCAGTATCTTACTTTTATCAGGATGGTAAAGAACGATAGTAATCAACACCGTCGGTTTAAACATGTTGTCCATAAGCTATTTTAATTAAGTTCAATATACCTTACACTAGTGAAAAATTAAAGCTACTCTCTTGCTCTTTTTTAATTTGCTAACAAGGAAAGTTATTCGTGAAAGGCATCATTTTATCCGGTGGGTTAGGTACGCGGTTACACCCTATAACTAAAGGGATTAGTAAGCAGTTATTGCCGATTTATGACAAACCCATGATCTATTATCCGCTTAGCGCTTTAATGTTGGCGAGTATTCAGGATATATTAATCATTACTAGCGTTGAAGCCTTACCCCAATATAAAGGTTTGCTCGGAAATGGTGCACAATGGGGAATCAATCTTAGTTATTTAACTCAAAAAA
>JBDLTN010000075.1:0-8015 GCA_039805785.1 Pseudomonadota bacterium
TAAAAGGTACTGAGTGTGGATCGACAAACGCCCATAGAACGCTATCGAAATATCGGTATTATTGCCCATATCGATGCGGGGAAGACAACAACAACAGAGCGTATTTTATTTTATACTGGGGTATCCCATAAGCTGGGTGAGGTCCACGAGGGCACCGCCATTATGGATTGGATGGCTCAAGAACAAGAGCGTGGTATTACAATTACCTCGGCTGCGACCACCTGTTTTTGGGATGGTATGGCGCATCAATTTCCACAGCATCGTATCAATATTATTGATACGCCTGGTCACGTTGATTTTACCATTGAAGTAGAGCGTTCGCTGCGCGTACTAGATGGTGCTTGTGTGGTTTTTTGTGCCGTGAGTGGCGTTGAACCACAATCTGAAACAGTGTGGCGTCAAGCAAATAAGTATCAAGTGCCGCGCCTTGCTTTTGTCAATAAGATGGATAGAGCGGGTGCCAATTTTTTGCGTGTCGTTGAGCAAATATCGAAACGTTTAGGGGGTCGTCCGATACCTATTCATATTCCGATTGGCGCAGAAGAAGTATTTGAAGGTGTCGTTGATCTTGTGCAAATGAAGGCTATTTATTGGGATGAAAGTACCCAGGGTATGCGTTTTGAGTATCGCGATATTCCTGATGCGCTAAAAGCTGAGTGCGAAACCTGGCATGAAAAGCTCATTGAAACAGTAGCTGAAGCTTCTGAGGAAATGACAAACCGTTATCTCAATGGCGAAAAATTTACGATCGAAGAGATCAAGCGCGCTATTCGTGTGTTGACACTGGATAACAAGATTGTTCCAGTGCTATGTGGATCTGCCTTCAAAAATAAAGGCGTGCAGGCCATGTTGGATGCTGTTATTGAATATCTACCGGCTCCGAATGATGTGGTGGCTATCAAGGGTGTGCTTGATGATGCAAATCAAACCGTTGCTGAAAGACCCGCCGTGGATGATGCTCCTTTTGCAGCGCTTGCGTTTAAAATTGCTACCGATCCTTTTGTTGGTTCACTAGTATATTTTCGAGTTTATTCAGGTGTAGTAAAGAGTGGGGATAGTGTTTATAACCCCGTTAAAAGTAAAAAAGAACGTATAGGGCGTATTGTGCAAATGCATGCTAATACGCGTGAGGAAATAAAAGAGGTTAGAGCCGGTGACATCGCGGCTGCTGTAGGGCTGAAGTACACTACAACTGGTGATACACTATCCGATCCAAATAATATTATTACTTTAGAGCGTATGGAGTTTCCTGAGCCGGTTATATCGGTTGCGGTGGAACCTAAAACCAAAGCCGATCAAGAAAAAATGTCGATTGCCTTGAGTAAGCTGGCTCAAGAAGATCCTTCATTTCGGGTGCGTGTAGACGAAGAATCAGGTCAAACCATTATTTCGGGGATGGGCGAACTGCATTTAGAGATTATTGTTGACCGAATGAAGCGCGAATTCAGTGTCGAAGCGAATGTGGGTAAACCACAAGTAGCGTACCGAGAAACGATACGTAAACCTGTAGAGCAAGAAGGAAAATTTGTTCGTCAAAGTGGTGGTCGTGGCCAATATGGTCATGTTTGGATAAAGCTAGAGCCATTGGAGGCAGGTAAAGGTTATGAGTTTGAAAATGCAATTGTGGGTGGTGTTATTCCTAGAGAATATATACCCGCCGTTGATAAAGGGATAAAAGAGCAATTAGAAAATGGTGTGATAGCTGGTTATCCGGTTGTTGATGTAAAAGTAACACTTTTTGATGGTACTTATCATGATGTCGATTCTAGTGAAATGGCTTTCAAAATAGCAGGTTCTATGGCATTTAAAGAAGGTGCGCGTAAAGCGTCTCCGGTTTTATTAGAGCCTATTATGAAGGTTGAAGTTGTGACGCCTGAAGATTATATGGGCGATGTCATGGGTGATTTGAATCGACGCCGTGGTATTTTACAGGGTATGGAAGATTTACCTGCAGGTGGTGGAAAGATGATACGTGCAGAGGTTCCGCTATCTGAAATGTTTGGTTATGCCACCGACTTACGTTCAGCGACTCAAGGACGTGCTACCTACACGATGGAGTTTGGTAAATATAACGAAGCTCCCGCTAATGTTGCGGATGGCATTATTCGTAAAAAAGATGAAAGTAAATAATTAATAGTTATTGAGGTAAAAATTATGGCCACTGGAAAGTTTGTACGAAATAAGCCCCACTTAAATGTGGGAACTATAGGCCACGTTGATCATGGTAAAACAACTTTAACGGCAGCAATTACTAAATGTATGGCTGATAAATTTGGTGGAGAAGCCATAGCCTTTGATAAAATTGATAAGGCGCCTGAAGAGAAGGCCCGTGGTATTACTATTTCGACCTCGCATGTAGAGTATGAAAGTGAAAAACGTCACTATGCTCACGTTGACTGTCCTGGCCACGCTGATTATGTAAAAAATATGATTACTGGTGCTGCGCAAATGGATGGTGCCATTCTTGTGGTGAGTGCTGCAGACGGCCCTATGCCGCAAACTCGAGAGCACATATTATTAGCGCGCCAAGTCGGTGTGCCCAATATTGTTGTGTTTATGAATAAATGTGACATGGTTGATGATGCTGAATTATTAGATTTAGTGGAAATGGAAATTCGAGAATTACTTTCTAAATATGAATTTCCTGGTGATGATATTCCTGTTATTCGTGGATCGGCTAAGAAAGCATTAGAAGGTGATTGTGAAGGCGGTGGTGTTTATGCATTAGTTAATGCGATGGATGAATATTTTCCAGAGCCTGTGCGTGATACTGACAAGCCTTTCTTAATGCCTATTGAAGACGTATTTACAATTTCCGGACGTGGAACGGTAGTAACCGGTCGTGTTGAGCGAGGAATTGTTAAGGTGAGTGATGCGGTACAAGTCGTGGGTTTACGCGCTGTACAAGATACTGCGGTGACAGGTGTGGAAATGTTTCGAAAATTACTGGATCAAGGTGAAGCAGGTGACAACATTGGTGCACTAATCAGAGGGTTGAAGCGTGAAGATGTTGAGCGCGGACAAGTATTAGCTAAGCCAGGTACCGTAGAAGCTTGGGTAGAATTTGAAGCTGAAATTTATGTATTGACTAAAGAAGAAGGTGGTCGACATACCGCTTTCATGAATAACTATAAGCCACAATTTTATTTCAGAACGACTGATGTAACCGGAACCATTAAGCTTCCTGAAGGATCGGAAATGGTTATGCCAGGTGATAACGTAAAAATCACAGTAACATTAATGAATGAATATGGTGTGGCAATGGAAAAGGGCTTACGTTTTGCAATTCGTGAAGGAGGAAAAACCGTCGGATCAGGTGTGGTTTCTAATCTTCTTAAAAAAGGTAAAAAGGCTTAACGGTCAGTAGGAAATTTTATGTCTTTAAAAAGCCCAGATTTACGTATAGTCCTGCTAGCGTTTGATCATCGATTAATTGATGCGACAACGAAAGAGATTGTAAACTCATTGAAACGAACAGGCGCTATTATCTCTCCGCTGCCTTTGCCGACACATAAAAAGAAGTGCACTCTTAATACTTCTCCTCATGTCGATAAGGATGCTCGAGATCAGTATGAAATCCGTACGCATAAACGTTTAATCGACGTTTATGCTTCAACTGACAAAACAGTAGATGCTCTAAAATATCTTGAAGCTTTACCTGCTAATGTTGAGATTCAAGTTAAAATCATGAGTGATAAAAAAGAAAAGAGCGAAAAGAAAGATAAGTAATTTTTTAAAATGCTAACTTAGTGAAGGTATTCAAGTTATGGCTAAAGTTATGACTACGAGTTTGATAGGTCGAAAACGTGGAATGACACAGATATTTGCTGAAAATGGCTTAGCAATACCTGTTACGCTCGTTGAAATATTACCTAATCGTATTGTCCAAATTAAAACAAAAGAGCGCGACGGCTATGAGTCTGTTCAAGTGACTACAGATAAAAAATCCTCTTCACGCTTAAATAAGGCTGAAGCAGGTCATTTTGCTAAGGCTAATGTTGAGCCTGGAAAAGGACTTTGCGAGTTTCGTTTAGATGTTGATGCGGATGGCAGTGAAGGTGAAACGGGAGGAAGTGAAGGACTAATCATTAATGATTTGTCTCCAGGAAAAGAAATAACGGTTGCTATTTTTAGTTCGGTAGAGTGGGTAGATGTTGTTGCCATAACTAAAGGTAAAGGGTTTGCAGGGCCCGTAAAACGACATCATTTTTCTATGCAAGATGCAACGCATGGGAATTCTTTGTCTCACCGTGCTCACGGTTCGATAGGGCAGCGTCAATCGCCTGGTAGAGTTTTTAAAGGTAAAAAGATGGCAGGGCAATTAGGGAATCGTCGTTGTACTATACAATCTTTAAAATTAGTTAAGGTCGATCTTGAGCGCCGTTTGCTGCATATAAAAGGAGCGATACCAGGGGCTCCAGGCGGTCAAGTGATAGTTAAGCCTGCTGTACGAAAAAAGAATAAACGAAAGCAAGGTTGATCTTTAGAGATTTAATCGAAATATAAATTTTTGGAAAGGCTTTATGCAAGTGGCTTTAGTAACAAAGAATGGCTCGAATCAAGAACTGCAGTTATCAGAAACTGTCTTCGGTTGTCGATTTAATGAGTCTTTAGTCCATCAAGTTGTCACTGCTTACTTAGCGGGAGGGCGGCAAGGTACGCGTGCGCAAAAGAATCGTGCCGCTGTGAGTGGTGGTGGTAAAAAACCTTGGAAACAAAAAGGGATGGGTCGAGCAAGAGCAGGTACCATCCGCAGCCCGTTATGGCGTAGTGGTGGTGTCACTTTTGCAGCAAGCACACAGGATTTTTCGCAAAAAGTGAATAAAAAAATGTATCGTGCTGCAATGCGTTCGATTTGCTCAGAACTTTTACGACAGGGGCGGCTTATCGTTTTGGAACCGTTTGAACTTGAAAATGCTAAAACGCGTAATTTAGTTACTAAGCTTCAAGATCTGAACATTGATCAAAAAGTTCTTATTGTACTTGAAGAAGTCAATCAAAATATTTATTTAGCAGCAAGAAATGTACATAAGATTGAATTAGTTGATGTTGAAGCGATTAATCCTGTTAACTTAGTCCATTATGAAAAGATATTAATTACAGCGCCTGCATTAAAACAAATTGAGGAACTCTTAGCATGATCAACATTGCCTTAACTCAGCAGTTGCGCCGATTTAAAATTATAGAACGTCCGCATTTATCAGAAAAATCAACAATGTTAGCCGATAAGCAGCGTCAGTTTGTGTTTGAAGTATTGAAAAATGCGAGTAAGTCGGAAATAAAACAAGCGGTAGAGTCTTTGTTTAGGGTTAAAGTAAACGCTGTTAAAGTTTTAAATGTAAAGGCCAAAGTGCGTCGCTTTAAACAAGTTGAAGGTCAAGTAAAGGCTTGGAAAAAGGCTTACGTAAGCTTGAAAGCGGGTTACGATATAGATTTTACCGGAACAAAATAGAGAGATAAGTTTTATGCCTAGTAAAAAAGCAAATCCTACTTCACCAGGCCGTCGTTTTGTGGTTGAGGTTTCTAAGGCAGGTCTACATAAAGGTAAGCCACACAGTAGTTTGTTAGCTCCAAAGCCTAAAAGAGGTGGACGTAATAATCAAGGAAGAATTACAACGCGTCACCAAGGTGGCGGTCATAAGCAGCAATACCGCTTAATTGACTTTAAACGCGATAAAGAAGGAATTGTTGGTCGTACTGAGAGAATTGAATACGATCCCAACCGTACCGCACACATTGCTTTGATAGTATATCCAGATGGCGAAAGACGTTATATTTTAGCGCCGAATGAACTTAAGATCGGTATGCAAGTTGCGGCAGGGCCTGAAGCTTTGATACGCCCAGGTAATTCATTGCCGTTACGCAATATCCCTGTTGGGACGGTACTGCATGCTATTGAATTAAAACCTGGTAAAGGTGCTCAGTTAGCACGTAGTGCTGGTTCGTATGTACAGCTCATTGCGCGTGAAGGAGATTATGCTACTATACGCCTGCGATCCGGAGAACTCCGAAAGGTTCCTGTTGAATGTAAGGCTAGCATAGGCGTTGTAAGTAATAATGATCATAATCTGCGTTCTTTAGGAAAGGCTGGGGCGTCGCGTTGGCGTGGAATTCGCCCTACTGTCCGAGGTGTGGCGATGAACCCAGTTGATCACCCACATGGTGGTGGTGAAGGTAAAACTTCTGGAGGACGGCATCCTGTGAGTTTTTCAGGGATACCCACTAAAGGATATAAAACCCGCCGTAACAAGCGCGATTTAAAAATGATCGTGCAACGACGCAAAAAGAAATAATTTAATTTGATGAGGGGATACTAGTGCCACGCTCAGTAAAAAAGGGTCCGTATATACAGGGACATTTAACGAAAAAGGTACAGGCAGCCCAAGCGGCAACTGTTAAGCGACCAATTAAAACTTGGTCACGAAGTTCAATGATTTTGCCTGAAATGATAGGGTTGACTATAGCGGTTCATAATGGTCGTGATTTTGTACCTATTTATATTACCGAAAATATGGTAGGTCACAAATTAGGAGAGTTTTCTATCACTCGAACTTTCCGTAGCCATAGAGCGGCTGATAAGAAAGCCAAAGGCGCAGATGAAAAAAATAGTTAAAGAGGTATAGAACGTGGAAGTTGCAGCACATTTAAGATATGCACGGTTGTCTCCGCAAAAAACTCGGTTAGTTGCCAACCCTATACGTGGGCTAACTGTTGAAAAGGCAATGAAAAATTTGGACATGTCTGTCAAAAAGA
The DNA here is from genome assembly GCA_039805785.1 of Pseudomonadota bacterium. Lineage (GTDB taxonomy): Bacteria > Pseudomonadota > Gammaproteobacteria > Diplorickettsiales > Diplorickettsiaceae > Aquirickettsiella. The sequence continues at coordinate 6,754 of JBDLTN010000075.1, forward strand.
ATGCGAAAGTTTTAAGAAAGGTTTTAGGTTCTGCTATTGCAAATGCAGAACATAATGCTGGGTTGGATATTGATACGCTAAAAGTATCGGCCATATTAGTTGATCAAGGGCCTACTTTAAAACGTATGCATGCTCGAGCTAAAGGCCGAAGTAATCGCATATTAAAACCGACCTGTCACATTACAGTAAAGGTGTCAGATGTTAATGGGGAGAAAAACTAATTATGGGCCATAAGGTTAATCCTGTTGGAATTCGTTTAGGTATTACCCGGACATCGACAGCGAGATGGTATGCAAAAAAATCACGTGAATATGCGGATAATCTTTATAGCGATTTATGTGCACGCAAACTGATAGAAAAAACGCTTTTACAAGCGGGAGTATCTGCTATACAAATTGAACGTGCAGCAAGAAAAGTAAAAATAACTATTTCTGTTGCAAAACCTGGTGTTGTGATCGGTAAAAAGGGTGAATATATCGAACGTTTAAGAGAACAACTAGAAAAGATTATGCAGGTGCCTGTACAAATTTCTGTCGTTGAAGTTAAGAAGCCAGAATTGGATGCAAAATTGGTTGCAGAAAATATTGCACAACAATTAGAACGTCGAGTTATGTTTCGTCGTGCTATGAAACGCGCTGTACAGACAGCGTTACGTTTAGGCGCGCTAGGAATTAAGATTAATGTCTCCGGGCGACTGGGTGGTGCAGAAATTGCACGTACTGAACGTTATCAAGAGGGAAGTGTGCCATTACATACTTTCCGTGCTGACATTGATTACAATTTGGCCGAAGCGCAAACTACCTATGGAATAATAGGTGTAAAGGTTTGGATTTATAAGGGCGAAGTTTTTGATCGTTCAAAAATTTCGAATATTGAAACTACAGAAGCTAAAGCACAATTTCTTGATGAGAGAAATCAAAAGCATTATAGTCGCAGACGCCAGCCTGCTACTACGCCGAAACATGCTGTAACTAAAGAAATTGTCGATGAAGCTACGCGTTAAAATAATATTGAAGAATAGATAAAGTTGGGAAAAGATTATGTTGCAACCCAAACGAACAAAATATCGTAAGCAGTTTAAAGGGCGTAACCGTGGTGTTGCTACACGAGGTACGGAAGTTAGTTTTGGACAATATGGCTTGAAGGCAACGGCTGCAGGCTTTATTACTTCAAGACAAATTGAAGCAGCGCGGCGTGCTTTAACGCGACATATAAAACGAGGTGGAAAGGTTTGGATTAGAATATTTCCTGATAAGCCGATT
>JBDLTN010000076.1:0-8003 GCA_039805785.1 Pseudomonadota bacterium
ATAACCATCATCTCTACTGGCGCTGATCGAGATGAAACCATCGTTTTGGATAAGATCATTTAATGACAAACTGAGTCTTTCTTTAATTCAACCTTTACTTCGATCGCTTTAGATTTTGGATGCAATACTATTAACATATTCTCCTCTAATTCCTCTCGAGGAAGCAGCGGCGAAAGATCCTCTAAGGGTGGAGATACAATTGAACCATCCCTTTGTAAAGCCAAGGATAATTTAGGGCTAAATAATTGTTCTGGATGGGTAAATACTTCACAAATGACAGGTCCAGCTAAATTTTGTATTTTGGGGATTTCTGATTCTACATCCGCCCAACTGCGAATAATGAACGAGGGAATATTAAAGGCTCTAGCTAGCGCTGAAAAATCAGGACAACTTACACCTGATTGTTTATTAGTCCCAGCATACCTTCCTGAAAACAATGCTTTTTGAGTGTGTTTAATCATAAGATAACCATCGTTATTAAACACAAATATCTTTATGGGTAATTGATGATGAACGATGGTTTGCAATTCTTGCAAATTTAGCATCATTCCACCATCACAATTCAAACAAATTATCTTAGCATCCGGATTAGCAAATGCTGCACCCATCGCTGCGGGAAGTGCGTATCCCATTTCGCCAAGACCTGTTGATGTGATTAAACGTTGCCCTTTTTTTATTGATAATATTTGATGCGTGCTCAACAATGCCGTTCCCATATCGGTCACTATAATTTGATTGTCAGTAAAATATGTCGATAGCTTCTGAATGAAAGTGTAAGAATTGATATAGCCATCACTATCCTGATACTCGCTACTGACTGGATATTTATTTCGATAAAAATAACATTGTTCTAACCAAGACTTTTGCTTTTCAAGATATAAAGAATTTGGTTGACTGACACTTAACAGCGTCTGCATAAACTCCTTCGCATCCGCCTGTATCGGTATTGATACCTTTTCTCCATATTTTTGTAGTTCTATTAAATCAATATCCACTAAAGCTAATTTAGCATTTCTAATAAATTCATTTAAATCATAACCAATTTGTGGAATAGCTAATCGAGTTCCCACCGCTAAAAGAAAATCGCAATTTTGTAAGATAAAATTGGCGGCTCGTTGTCCATAAACCCCCGCTCTACCAAAAACTAAAGGATGATCAGAGGAAACCATATCGATGCCTGCCCATGAAATTAACACTGGGCATTGCAAAAAATTTATAAATGGTTCAACTAAATCTACTGCATCAGCTAAACGAATACCATGCCCTAACCAAATCACCGGTCGCCGTGCGTTACTTATTTCATTCCACACATTGTTTACTGCCTCATCAAATTCAATAGATGATGAGGAATTAACAGAGTAAAGCTTTGATTTAACCGCTTGTTGATTTCGAGAAAAATTATAATTCTTTAAATCCACAGCTTGTATATTCATTGGAATATCTATCCAACAGGGTCCCGGTTTAGCCTGCAATGCATGGTAATACGCCGTTTCCAAAGCTAATAAGGCTTTATCAGCATTAAGAACCCTAACAGCATATTTAGTAACTTTACTTACCATAGTCACTGAGTCATAACCTTGTATCCCCCAAATTCTTAAAGGGTTATCTTCCAAAGTATATTTAGAATTTTCATTACCCGAAATTACCAAGAATGGAATAGAGTCCATCCATGCACTGACTACGCCAGTCACAGCATTGGTTGAACCGGCACCCGTTGTCACGATCGCCGCAGATAAGATTCCAGAAATACGATAATAAGCTTGAGCAGCCATACACGCTGCTTGTTCATGGTGAACACAAATTATAGTGGTAAATCCTTTCGAAGTAATTGAATCAAATAACTGTGCATTTCCTGCGCCAATAATACCAAACACATAGCGTATCTGTTTTTCAGACAAAAAGTTGGCAATAATTTCACTTATTTTCATAAATCCATTCTTAGTAAATTCCAAACGTTTAAATTAATTTTGCTTTTTTGCTAAATTATCAGCCACTTCAAAAATGATATCCTCTTGTCCTGCTATTATTTGGCGCCGACCTAATTCGATAAAAATATCTCTGGGATCCACATCAAACTCCTTGGCTCGAGCCAATACCGGTTTGAGGAATCCCGAGAAAACACCAGCCAATCCACTAATAATACTTAATGATTTTATAGAAGGAATTTCTTTCAATAACTCTTGCTCTGCGACATCACTCGCATCCAACATTTTATAAAAATCAATTCCCGTGTGATAACCTTTTCTTTCAAGGACACCCACCAACACTTCCAGTTGGGTATTGCCCGCACCAGCTCCGAAACCTCGTGCACAACCATCCAGAATAGTGGCTCCAACTTCTACCGCAGCTAATGAATTGGCAATGGCAAGCCCTAAATTATTATGTGCGTGAAATCCTATAGGAATGGCGAGATGTTCAACTAGTATTTGCACTCTTTCTATCACATCCTGCGGCAAAAAATTACCTGCAGAATCCATAAAAACAATACCCTGTGCTCCATAAGCTTGCATTTTTTTAGCTTCAATCAGTAATTCTTGACTACTTATCATATGCGCCATCATTAATACGCCATAAACCGTTTTCCCTTGTGAACGAATAAATTGGATGTGTCGTTCGGTGATATCTGCTTCAGAACAGTGCGAAGCCACGCGCACTACATCCACTCCACTCTCAATAGCCGGACGCAAATCCTTTTCGATGGTTGCAAAACCAGGAATAATGTGAACACCCAAGCTAGATTTTTTAAGATGGGTTCTAGCAATGCTAATCATCTCTCTATCACTTAGTTTAGCTATTCCAAGTTGTAAGGAAGATGCGCCTAAACCATTACCATGGCCTATTTCGACAATAGGAACCCCTGCCGTTTCGGCAGCCATACAATATTTTGCAATCTGCTCACTATTTAATTGATGTTTAAGTGCATGATTACCATCTCTTAAGGTAGGATCACTGATTAAGATTGATCGCATAACATTCCCTTATGCAATGTATTTTTTGCGTATTTTTCTGCGATAGCTAATGCCGCACAGTTAATAATATCAAGATTTCCCGCATAATCAGGAAGATAATCCCCCTGTCCTTTCACCTGTACCATCACCGTGCAATTATCTTCTATTAAAGAATTTAAAAGTATTTTAAAACCCGGCACATAACTTTGGACCTTTTTTTCAATCCCTTCAGCCATTTTAATAAATTCATTGATATCTAAACCGTCAATCTTAGCAAAAATGGTTGTTTGCATATCAATACACGGAAATGCAGGATTAAGATTTAAAATAGCTTTAGCGTTTGAAATTCCAGTAAAAAATTTTATAGCACGTTCCGTTGTATGAATATACTCATCTAAATTAATTCGTGTCGCTGGCCCAGCACTCAACGAAGCAATACTCGATACCACTTCAACATAATGAATCTTGACATCTAACATCCGCAAAGCATAAATAATGGGTAGAGTAGCCTGGCCTCCACAAGTAATCATATTCACATTTTTATAGTGCAAAATACTTTCTAAATTAATAATCGGTACACAAATTTCACCTATCTTTGCCGGAGTCAAATCAATAGTAAATTTATTTAATTTTTTCAGAATAGGTGCATGTTGGGTATGTGCCATTGCCGAAGTGGCATCAAACACGATTTCACAACAATCAGGATTTTTTTGAATATACTCAATTCCAGAGGTTGAAGTATTAACGCCTAATTCACGAGCTTTCTGTATCCCTTTAGAAAATGAATTACGACCGATTAATACGCCACATTTTAAACAAGGCGATCGAAGCACTTTAATTAATAAATCGATACCTATATTACCACTTCCTAATATTGCAACTTTCATTTTATTGCAGAAAATAAATGATCAAAAATTAATCCTTTCTTTTTCGATAACTAAAGGGCGTTTTAAAACTTGATGATGAATAGAAGCAATATATTCGCCAAGTAAACCGATAAAAAACATTTGCAAAGAAAAGAAGAAAAAGGATCCAATTAATATTGGTGCAAAACCTAAAGGAAATTTATCCCAGTAAACTAATTTAGCCAAAATATAGCCTATCGATACCAACATACTTAAAAAAGCAAGACAAAATCCTCCAACAGACACTAATCTAATAGGTAACTTGGAGTGGGAGGTAATTCCAGACATTGCAATATCATAAAGGCAATAAAGACTTCCAGAGGACGTCCCTCGTTTACGTTTAGGTTGTTTAAATTCAATCTCTGCTACCTCAAAGCCAATTTCAGAAACCATACCACGCAGATAGGGATAGGAATCATCAAATTGTCGCATTATCTTTATAACGGATTGGTCGTATAAACCAAATCCTGTAAAGTTACTAATCAAGTTTAAATCTGAAATTTTATTAATAAATTTATAATAATTTTTTCTAATAAAGAATTTAAAAAAAGGTTCTTCACTTTGCGATTTAGTTCCAATCACAATTTTAAAACCTTGTTCCCATTTTTCAACAAATCGATCGATTAAATCGGGAGGATCTTGAAAATCAGCAGCCATATAAATAACCGCATCACCAGAAGCTTGCATTAAACCATAAAAAGGTGAACGTACCCAACCAAAATTACGTGAATTAATAATCAATTTAACATTTTGATCTGACTGGGCAATTTCCTTTAATAAAAAAATGCTATTGTCTGTTGAGCAATTATCAATAAAAATATGCTCATACTCATATTGTTCTAACTGAGAAAAAATAGTTTTTACCGTTTTATATAAATCCTTAATATTATCTTTTTCGTTATAACATGGAGTAACTACTGAAATTAATTTCATATTAATTTACCATGAGACGTTGAATTTGTTTTTGATGCTTATTCCTATGTAAAAAAAAGAAATTTGTCGTAACGGTCTCTTCATTCATCGAAAAAAACTCAATAAGTTTTTTGTTTTTTGAAATAAAACATCGATATCCTAAATTAGTGAGTAATTGAATAATATCATTGGGATGATAATTAAATTTTTTAGACCATTTTCTTAACATTTCAATAAATAAAATCGGAGTATGTTGCGTTATCGATTTTATTCCTCCCTGCAAAACCAGCAGTTCACTTCCTTCAACGTCACATTTTATAACATCAAGTTTATCAAGTTGTAATTTGCAAAAGAAATCATCCAATAATGTAACGTTTACTGATACTTGCTCTATATCCACACTTTCTGCAATGTTTTCTGCTGAAGCGTTTCCAGACATTGTAGGATTCAAAAAGAAAATCACCTTTTTATTTTTATTCAATAATCCAATATTAAATGAATAAACATTATTAAACTCATTGATTAAAATATTATTGTTTAATAACTCAAACGTTTGAGGAATCGGCTCAAAAGAATATATTTTTATAGTTTTATTTAATTTTGCAACGGCCATTGAATAAAATCCAATATGAGCACCAATATCAAAAAAAACCATGTCATTTTCAAATAAACTAAAAAAAATATCGGCATCTTGTTTTTCATATGAGCTAAAATTTAAAATTTCAATAGGCGTCATTCTCTTATCTAAAAAATAACATTGAATTCTTATATCAATGTTTTTTAATGTAAACACTAAGTAATCTTCATGTATTTCTATTTTTGCAATATCAGTATTTTTAATAAATCGAGTATATTCAAATAAATAGGCATGAAGATTTCCCATGGTTTCTATATAATTTTCTTTGGATAGTTGGCCGGATTGGAATTTATCCCGGTACAAAATCAAACTCATAGAAACTCCTCATTGTTCTTAAAAATCCTTCTTCAATAGAAACCTTTGGGAACCAACCTAATTGTTGTATTTTTTTTATATCAGGAACATTTACTGATATTTTACTTTCTAAATAAGTAGCCGACGAGTCTCGGCTTTTTTGAAGTATTTTTAATTTTTTATCAGAAAATAAGGTTTGTAATCGTATCGCAAGTTCCATTACACTTAGGCAAGCATCGGGGTTGCCTATATTATAGGCTTGGCTTGCATCTCCATTTAATAATAAAGTGAAAAATCCTAATGTAGCATCCGCTAGATAACAAAATGATCGAACCGCTGTTCCTGTTCCGAATAACGTAATATCTCGATTATGGAAGATGTCAGCAACTAAATCAGCATAAACTCGACCATCATTCAAAGACATTCCGGGGCCATAGATATGAAATGGCCGGACTATAGTAACATGTAATTGATGCTGATGCGCATAAGATATACACATATTTTCGCCCATCCTTTTGCTTTCAGCATAGCAGGATCGGACAGACACTGGATCTAAATAACCATAATTGTTTTCATTGAGGGGTATTTGGTCGGGCGTCACTTCTCCATAAACTTCACCCGAACTAAAATATAAGAAATTTTCAACTTTCGATACTTTAGCCAATTCTAGTAAATGATACGTACCTAATACATTAGCTGAAAAAGTACCCACAGGATCAATGCCATAATATTTAGGACTCGCTTGACTAGCTGCATGAATAATATAATCAAGCTTAAGATTTAAGTGAACGGGCAAAGCAATATCTTGAAAAAAAAAAATTAAATCTTTTCTATTTAAATAAGGTTTAAAACGAGCAAAGGTTTTTTCTTTATTTCTCGCAAATGCTAAAATTTGTATATTATATTTTTTTAAATCATTTAAATAACATAGGGTTTCAACCATATAAGCCGGTAAAAACCCATTAGCACCTGTTATTAAGATCGTTTTATTTGATAGTTTTTCCCAATTTAAATCATATCTAATAATGGAAGTAATATCTTCATCTATAACGTTATTATTCATGCGTTAATTCCAAACATTAAAATCTTAAAACTCATTCGCTTTATCTAACATTTCTCTATCATTATCGGGAATTTTAATAGAAAAGATCCTTGTATTAAGATAAAATGATAAAATTGCCGTAAAAGATATGCTTAATAATCCTGAAATATAGAAATTATTAATATTTCTATTAATTATTTTAATCAATGTAATATTTATAAAATATAATAGCATGCTGACAGTCATAAATTTATAAAAAATACTAAAACCTTTATTCTTAAAAACGATTCTTCCGGTGGTTATAAAATTAAAGATTAAACCTAACAAAGCAGCAAAAAACAAAGCCAAATAATAAGGGGTATTCACAAAGATTAAGAAAGCAAAGATAGAATACCCAAATATCGTATTCATTGCGCCCACAAACAGAAAAATTATAAATTGTTTTTGGAGATCCTTATCCAGCTTCATTAAATCGATACTCGACAATTCACATAGGCGTTTTCAAATTCTTTAAAACTCTGATAAATATGTTGCACCATCTCGTCGGTCATACCATGATGACTACCTATTAAGATCCCGCCCCGCATTATTTGATCGGAATGCGGATAACCCACCTTTGATTCGCGCCGTAAAATCCTTTCAAATCCTGGTTGGCGCAAAATATTTCCTGTAAATATCGTTCTGGTTTGAATACCTCGGCTTTCTAAAAACAGTTGCAGCTCCTTACGATTAAATGGAGCATCGTCCTTAATGATCAGAGGAAAAGCTAGCCAAGCTGTTTTTACTTCAGCTAATTGTCTTGGAAAAATAAACCAGTCTCTATAATCAGAAAAAAAATTCAGATGCGAAGCAAAAACTTCTTTGCGCTTTTCAATGTTTTTATTTAATTTGGCTAACTGAACTAACCCAAATGCCGCCCCTAACTCTGAAGGTTCTAAATTATAGCCAATATCTTCAAAAATAAATTTAGCATCATAATCCATCTGCCCGATCTTTTTTTGGAAGCGAGCCTGTATGCTTTCGGATTCTATATATAACGACGAACTACGTCCCCAACTTCGGAGTAACATCGCTTTCTGGGTAAATTCTGGATTATTGACACACAACATACCACCATTTCCTGCACAGTTAATGATGTGTGAACCATAAAAACTTGTAGTACTGATGTCAGAATAAAAACCACTGGAATTTCCAGAAAAAATAGCTCCTAGCGTATCGCACGAATCCTCAATAACAATTAAATTATAGTGATCGGCAATCACTCG
>JBDLTN010000077.1:0-7971 GCA_039805785.1 Pseudomonadota bacterium
CAGGAAATAAACATCGAATTCTCGATAAACTTAAACCCTATTTACCTGTAACTGATCGATTAATCGAGCCTTTTTTAGGTTCAGCTACAGTTTTTCTTAACACAGCATATCCTGCCTATTTATTAGGTGATAGTAACTTTGACTTAATTCAGTTATATAAATATTTACAACAAGAGGGTCAATTTTTTATCGATTATTGTCGACTTTATTTTCGTGATAATTTTAATACTGCAGAGGAATTTTATCGATTACGCCGTTTATTTAATGAGAGCAAAGAGCATCGGAAAAGAGCTGCATTATTATTATATTTAAATAAACATTGTTTCAATGGTTTAGCACGATTTAATCAAAAAGGAGAATTCAATACACCATTCAGTTACTATAAAACTCCTTATTTTCCCGAGAAAGAAATGCAATATTTTCATATGCATGCGAGAAAAGCTGAATTCATTCATGGCGACTTTTTAGTCACGTTAAAGCATGTAAAACAAGGGGATGTCATATATTGTGATCCTCCTTATGTTGGTTTATCTAAAACTGCAAATTTTACCCATTATACATCTGAAGGATTTAGCCATAAGCAACATATTTGCCTTGCAAGTGTCGCAAAAAAGCTAGCTGTAAAAGGGATTCGGGTGATTATTTCTAATCATGACACAGAATTTACTCGCGATATTTATTCAGGGGCAACAATTATTTCATTAATAGTGCAACGTAATATTAGTAGCAAAGGATCTGAACGAAAAAAAGCCAAAGAACTATTAGCTATTTTTTCGTAAATTCTTCTTAGATTAAATTTTTTTCAAGAAATAGTTTACTTATCTCTAAATTCAATGCGAATGGGGCTACCCACAATTTTGAGTGCCTTGCGAAAAAAATTTTCAAGATAACGACGATAGGATTCTGGTAAAAAACTAGCATATTGTCCATGGATAAGGATAACTGGAGGATTATATCCTCCTGGATGAGCATAGCGTAATTTAATATTTCGTCCACGGCTTAAAGGTGGCTGATGAGTATTAACAGCTTGCTCTAATAAACGGGTTAAGCGGGATGTAGTTAGAGTTTGGGTCGCCGATCGATAGGCCTGTTGGATTAAGGCAAATAAATTACCAACACCCGTGCCATGAAGAGCAGAAATAAAAATAACTTTAGCGAATGGTACAAATTGTAAACGACGATCCAAATCTTTCTTGACTTGTGTTCTTTGCTCGTTAGACAAGCCGTCCCATTTATTTACAGCAATAATAAGTGCTCTTCCACTTTCTAAAATAAAGCCTAAAAGATGCAAATCTTGCTCGCTAATACCTTTCTGTGCATCAATTATTAACAAAACAACATTACTTGATTCTATAGCTTGCAGACTTTTAATTACTGAAAATTTTTCTATCTCTTGTGTTGTTCTTGATTTTCGGCGAATACCTGCAGTATCTATGAAGGTATACAATTTACCCCTATATTCAATATCATTTGCAACGCTATCCCGCGTAGTTCCGGGTTGGTCAAAAACAATTGCTCGATCTTCTCCTAAAATTCTATTCAATAATGTTGATTTACCTACATTAGGCTTTCCTATAATAGATACCCTTATTCTTGGAGTGAGTGTTTCTCCTATCGATGATTTGGATGATTTATCAGTGGTTGAATCTTCAATATCAGGAGAAAAGTGACTTAATACCTTTTCTATTAACTCTTGAATCCCTAAACCATGGGCTACAGAAATAATTGCAAATTTTTCTGCACCAAAACCTAATGGTGAAAACTCACTTTGTAATAAAGTAGAATCTAAGCCTTCGCTTTTATTAATCACCAAGGTAATTTTTTTATTTAAGCGACGTAAACTTTGTGCTAATTGTTGATCCAATGCTACAAGACCTTCCTTTGCATTAACTAAAAATAAAATATGATCGGCTTCAGTTATAGCACGTTGTGTCTGCTGCTCCATTAAGAAAGCAATATCTTTTTCGTTGCCTCCTGTTAAACCTCCGGTATCCACTATAATGTAGGGTTGATTACCTACCACTCCTCTACCATAAAGTCGATCTCGAGTTAAGCCCGGAGTATTTGCAACCAAAGCCTGTCGAGTTTTAGTCAAGCTATTAAATAAACTCGACTTTCCTACATTTGGTCGACCTACAAGAACAATACTTGGCAAAGCAGAACTGGTCATACAGGTAAGGTTGTATGCGTCCAAGCTGACAAACCGCCTTCTCTGGTTAAAATACATATTATTGGATAAGCCACAACTGGATCAGCTATAATACTTGCGTTGTCATGAACCAGATCTCTTGCTAAAAGATGGCCATCTGATTGAGCAAGCCAATGAATATAGCCTTCTTTATCACCTATAATTAAGCTATTCCCATATAAAGCAGGAGCAGTTAAACCTCGGAATTTCAATGCTTGTTGCTGCCAAAGCAATTCACCCGTAGAACGATTAATTGCATACACTTCACCTTTAGCATCAGTTATAAACAAACTATTTCCAACAGTAAGACCGGAATAGCTTGAAAAATTTCTTTGCCATAAAATTCGTCCTGATCGCAAGGAAACAGCAGCTAATTGACCTTGGTAAGTCACTACATAAACTACATCACAGGATAAAAATGGATCTGCAGCAATATCTATGAGCTGATCGGCAACCGTTACACCTTGTGGAAAAGCAATATTTCTTTCCCATAATAAACTGCCATTTCTTTGGTTTAACGCCACCAATTTACCATCAGAAAAACCAACGACAACTTTACTATCTATAATTTTGGGTGCGCTACTTGGTCTTAGAATTAACAGAGGTGATCCATGCTCATAAGACCATAATAACTCACCGCTTTGTAACTCTAATGCTAATACTTGTCCATCAACTGTCTTAAGAATAACTTGTCCTTGTCCGATTGCAGGAGGAGCTAATACTTGGTTTGGTAATTTCACTCGCCATAAAACATCTCCCGTATCTGCTGCTAAAGCAATAGCTTCAGGTTGTTTGGTGACAAGCACAACAATTTCTTCCTTTACCGCTGGACCGCTAGTAATAATTTGCTTAATATTTCTTTGCCATAATTTATGGCCATGACCTAATTCTAAAGCAGTAACAAGCCCAGATTTACTAGCAACAAAAATTTGATTTTCTCGGATAACAGGTCTTAAACGTAAATAATCATCGTCCATACCTCTTCCAGTTGCTAAAGACCATAATAATACCGGTTGCAATTGGAAAGGATAAGCCGTCAATGGCGCTGGCACGGGTGAATTATCTTCACCCAATCCAGCACATGCTGTTAAAAATAATAAGGAAATAAAAACACTGAAAGTATAAATTCTATTCATTAGATTTCTCATCAAGCATAAGCCAAATTATTAATTTTCATTTCTAACAAAAGTGGTTCAGGATTATTCCCAAAAGCTTGTTTAGCAGCTAAGTAATTTTGTAATGCGTCTTTGTAATGGCCCAAATTATTAAGAATGTCTCCCCTTTCCTCAAAAAAAATCGAAATATAAGCTTTATCTTCGTTTTTAGCTAGTAAATTCAACGCTTCTTTAGCTTGATTTTGAGTTAATAAAATACGTGCCAAACGTAACCGTGCGATAGATTGTAAAGCTTGATCATGTCCATGATCAATAATTGAAACTAATCTATTCGCAGCCTCGGTTAAATTATTTTGATTAACTGCTAATTTAGCTAACTGTAAAGCCGCTAAGGAGGCATAAGGGGTATATGAATAATTTTTTAATAATCCATCCGCTAAAGTATTGAGTGTAGAAATTTTTTCACCCTTGGTTATCAAAGTTACTAAACGCTCATATTGCATCGATGCAATAAGTAAATTATTTTCTTTTTCTTGGCGCCAATAATTCCAACCCCAACTAATAAAGACAGCAAAAATAATACCTATTAAAACTCCAAATCCATATTCACGGCACCATTTTTTTACATATTCAGCTTGTTCAATGGCGATAAATTCATTCATGTGTTAAACGATCCTCCAGACTTTTTTTCATATCAAGTTGTGAAATGCTTTCTTGTGGACTTTCTCTTCTTAAGTTTTTAATACTAAGCGTATTAGACTTTATTTCATCATTCCCTAAAATTAAAGCAAAACGCGCCCCACTTTTATCCGCACGTTTAAATTGGGATTTCATCCCATCCCCGCTAACATCAAGCACCAAGCAGATAGAGGGTAATTCTGTATGTAAATATTCGGCCAAGCTTAAAGCTTTTTGAATAGCAATATCACCAATAGCAATAAAGTATATATCTGTAGCAGAATTAGACGCTGTAGAATTTAAACTGGGTAATAAATTAATTAAGCGTTCTAACCCTATGGCAAAACCCACCGCCGGTGTAGCATGCCCGCCTAGATGCTCTACTAGTTTATCGTAACGCCCTCCTGCGCACACTGTATTTTGTGCGGCCTGCTGTTCATCTGTTAAAATCCATTCAAAGACTGTTTTATTGTAATAATCTAACCCTCTGACCAACCGCGGATTTATAGTAAAATTAATACCCATATTAGTAAGAATTTTTTGTAAAATACTAAAATCTTGCTGAGATTCTGAATCGAGAAAATCAAGTAATTGCGGTGCTTTTTGAATAAGCTCTTGCATGTCAGGATTTTTACTATCCAAAATACGTAATGGATTGGTTTTTAACCGCCGCTGAGAGTCTGCATCTAGATACTCAAAATGTCGGGTAAAATAATTAACTAAATTTTCTTTGTGAGCGTTGCGTGCAATTGAAGAACCAAGTGAATTAATTTGCAAATTCAATTGATTTTTTAAGCCTAGTTCATCCCAAAGACGCGCAGTCATCAAAATTAATTCGGCATCGATATAACATCCACCGAGCCCAAATACTTCCATACCAAATTGATAAAACTGTCTATATCGGCCTTTTTGAGGACGCTCATGGCGAAACATAGGGCCTAAATACCACCAACGTTGAATTTGATTATAGAGCAGACCTTTTTCTATACCCGCTCTAACACAACCGGCAGTCCCTTCGGGCCTAAGGGATAAACTTTCCCCATTTCGATCAATAAAAGTATACATCTCCTTTTCAACTATATCGGTCACATCACCAATACAGCGTTTAAACAATTCTGTTTTTTCAAGAATAGGGAAACGAACTTCTTGATATCCATATTGCTTTGCAAGTTTACGTAAACTATCTTCAACTTTCTGCCAAGTAAAAATCTCCATTGGCAAAATATCGTTCATACCTCGAATTGCTTGTATTTTTTCTACCATAATCAATAATAAAGTTGTTTGCTTTTATGTTTTGTGCTTAGTTTGTGGGTATGTATTAATGCTTTATAGGCGTCTGAATTGGGAAATCTTGTTTGCAACATTAAGGTATAACTACCCGCTGCTGTTTGGTTTCCTAAATTTCTCGCTAAAACGGCACCCAACCATAAAGCATTTGCAGTAGGCTCTTTAACAAGTTGCATATAACGGTCTAAATATTGTTGGGCTTGTTGATAATCCTTAGCTTGATAATTTATTCTTCCTAACTCCAACCAAGAGATCGCCCGGTTAGGATCTTGAGAAATTGCTTGGGTAAAGTACCTCATGGCTTTTTCAGTATCAGGTATTTGCATAGCACATAAGCCTGCATTCTCATATACTTGAGCCGTATTAAGATAACTAGGGTCTTGTAAAGCCAACAAAAAATGCTGATCTGCTTCGGCATATCGACCACGACGACACAAAAAGCTACCATAATTATTTTGAGCCGCGCCCGATTTTGGGTTAAGCGTTATCGCTCGACGATAATAAGCATCAGCTGAAGGTGAATTCCCAGTACTTTCTAGAAAATAACCCATAGCACCTTTTGCCTTCAAGGATCCTGGCGATTGTTGTTCAGCAAGCAGTAATTTTTGGTGTGCACGCTGTACGTCGCCAGTTTCTAAATAAGCCAAACCTAGCTGTACATTAACATCAGATGCTTGTGAGCCCGATATTGGTGTTTTCGATTTTGGAAAAATACTACATGCTACAAGAGTTACTATAAAAAAAATGACGATAATTTGTTTTAATATCAATATCATTAAATCTCCCATTATTTTTACCATTCACGCAGTTGATTCAAGTAAAATAGGAATCACTTTTTTGCACTTTCTACCACGATAACTTCTATCCTGAACGCGTCCAACCAATTGACCACAGGCAGCATCAATATCTTCCCCTCTGGTCTTTCGCGTTATTGTATTAAGCCCAGCTTTCATTAAAATATTTTTAAAACTTTCAATTGCTGAAAGAGAAGAACGACGATAAATAGTATTCGGAAAAGGATTAAAGGGGATTAAATTTACTTTAACAGGTATACCTTCTAAAATCTTTACTAGCTGTTGTGCATGTTCCGGTTGATCATTAATACCTTCTAACATGACATATTCCATGGTAATACGCCTTCGAGTATCGCCTTTAAAATAATTTCGACACACCTCCAACAATTCTGCAAGAGGATATTTTTTATTAATTGGAACTAAACAATCTCTAAGTTCGTCATTAGGAGCATGTAAAGATACGGCAAGAGCTACTTCACTTGTTTCAGATAAACGACGCAATGCAGGAACTATACCTGAAGTACTTAATGTAACACGACGTTTGGAAAAACCATAAGCAAAATCATTCATCATTAAATTCATCGCTTTTACTACATTATCAAAATTTAATAAAGGCTCCCCCATACCCATCATCACAATATTACTGACGGGGTGGTCATGGCGTAAAGATTCATCTGACAAGCTTCGTACTGCTAACCACACTTGCCCAATAATTTCTGCTACGGTTAAATTACGACTAAATCCTTGCTGTGCAGTTGAACAAAAACTACAATTTAAAGCACAGCCCACTTGTGATGAAACACACAGAGTGCCTCTACTAATCTCGGGAATGAAAACTGTTTCAATGCAATTACCATCATTAAGTCGCAATAGCCATTTTCTCGTACCATCATCAGATAATTGTTCAAATAGAATTTCTGGCAAAACTATCTGCGCTATTGATTTAAGTTTTGTACGCAATGATTTACTTAAATTACTCATCATGTCAATATCTTTGACGCCAATTTGATGGATCCATTTTAGAACCTGCTGTGCTCGATAAGGCTTCTCTCCTAATTCTTGAAAAAAACGTTCTAACCCTTCTTGATCAAAATCAAGTAAATTTAAATTATCTTGAGGCGCTTCCATTATTTAAAACCTTCGCCAAAGCATTGATCAGGAGCGAAAAAAAAGGCAATTTCTTGTTTGGCTGCATCAATACTATCCGATCCATGAACCGCATTTTGGCTTACACTTTCTGCAAAATCTGCACGAATTGTCCCTGGGAGTGCTTGTCGTGGATCAGTAGCTCCCATCAATTCACGATTTTTTAAAATTGCATTAGGTCCCTCTAAAACCTGTATCATCACTGGCCCAGAACACATAAACTCAACCAATTCCTTATAAAAAGGTCTGGCTTTGTGGATTTCATAAAATTGTTCAGCTTGATGTTTTTTTAATTTCTCCATTCTAGCCGCAATAACTTTTAAACCAGAATTTTCAAATCTTTTAGTAATTTCGCCTATACAATTTTTTCTAACTGCATCAGGCTTAATAATAGAAAGGGTCTTTTGAATTGTCATAAATGCCTCTACTTTTGTTCTAACAAATTCTTTATTTTAAAAATAAACTTATATTCACCGTTATGGGGTTTTTGGTACTGGGGGCCACCTATATAATAACCCTCGATAATTAATATACACGGAATAGCAACACAGGCAAAAATTCAAGTATTTAAAGACTACATTATACAGACTTAATAGCCAGGCACTACAGGGGTTATATAAGAACCTATACCTCGAGGGTAACCCTCCCTTATAATGCCCAGGAAAGAAATAGAGTTTTTTGGTAAATTAAAATCCAGGAGACTTAATAAATGAAGAAGAAAAGGTTTAGTGAATCCCAAATTATCACAGTGCTGAAGGAGTAT
>JBDLTN010000078.1:0-7929 GCA_039805785.1 Pseudomonadota bacterium
CCCCCTACGCCCCTTGCTTATGCCTTTAATCCTTTGTTACAAAATGCTCTGCAAACCCTCACCGAAAAATTATCTACAACCACCGTACCCAAGTCTTGGTTGGCTTGTCGTCTATTAGAAGATGATGCCATTGCTCGCAACTATGCCACACCAGAAGAACTCGCGTTTGCCCAATCATTGATACAAATACTTAAAACTCAATTGCATGAAGAAATTGATTTGTTGATAGCGGATGCTCGTTATACTTGGATACAATCCCTATTAAAGCAAAGTTTAATCAGCAACACGTCTAATACTACGTTTACCTCGCGCCTGGATCGGATTATTTTACATCCCTGGTTAGGTATTCCGATTTTCCTATTAGTCATGTACACACTCTTTTTATTTGCCATTAATGTCGGCGGAGCTTTTCAAGATTTTTTTGATATCGGTAGTACTGCGTTATTCATCCATGGCAGCATCAATTTACTGACACAATGGCATTTACCGGTTTGGCTGATAGCCATAATTGCCAATGGTTTAGGTAAAGGAATTAATACCACCCTCAGTTTTATTCCTGTCATCGGTGCAATGTTTTTATTTTTATCCTTATTAGAAGATTCAGGTTACATGGCGCGCGCAGCCTTTGTAGTCGATAAATTAATGGGCGCTATCGGTTTACCAGGAAAAGCCTTTGTGCCTTTAATTGTAGGTTTTGGTTGTAATGTCCCGACTGTCATGGCAACGCGCACCCTAGCTTCTCCGCGAGATCGTATTTTAACGGTAATGATGGCACCTTTTATGTCTTGTGGTGCGCGTCTCACTGTCTATACCTTATTTGTTGCGGCTTTTTTTCCACAAGGCGGTGCACTCATCATTTTCGCGTTATATAGCATAGGAATATTAACTGCGATTTTTACAGGTTTATTATTACGATCGACTCGTTTAAAAGCAGAACCAACGCCGATGATCTTAGAATTACCGACTTATCATTGGCCGCATTGGCGTTCTATTTTTAGAAATACTTGGCAACGTTTGAAACTATTTTTATTTAAAGCCGGTCGTTTTATTATTCCTGTTTGTGTTTTGATAGGATGTTTAAATACGATTAGCATCCATGGCAAACTCATCACGGGTGAAGCCAACCAACAATCGTTATTATCCAGTATTGGAAAAGCCATCACGCCAATCTTTGCGCCTATGGGCATACAAAAGGATAATTGGCCGGCAACAGTCGGTTTAGCCACTGGTTTATTAGCCAAAGAAGTCGTTGTCGGAACCTTAAATACCTTATATTCACAAGTCGGTCAGTTGACTGAACAAGCCGAACAATCAACCCTTAGCGCTGAACTAAAGGCCGCTGTGTTATCTATCCCTAAAAATCTCCATGATTTAACTAAAACTTTAACCAACCCTATGGCACTTAAAGCGGAAGCACCAGAAGTGACAAACGGTGTGTATGGTGTCATGTCGCATTATTTCACTGGAAAATTGGGTGCTTTTGCTTATTTATTGTTTATTTTATTGTATTTTCCTTGTATTTCGACCATGGCAGTCATGCAACGCGAGATTGGTAGAGCTTGGGCTTATTTTTCTATGCTATGGAGCACTGGAATTGCCTATGCTGTCGCTACTTTATTTTATCAAACCGTCACATTTCAACAACATCCCTTAATGACATTGTTAACCTATCTCATCGTTGCTGCTGGACTTTTTGCTACACGTATTTTCTTAGGTTTTAAAACAAACCCACAAAACCAATTACCTGCACCACTCCCATCCAATAGAGGAAACTGTCATGATTAGTTTACTCACTTTAAAAAAATTTATTGCCGAAAAAAAATTAGTTAATCTATCGCTTATTTTACAAACCTTTGGAACGAAACAAGAAGAAACCTTAGCGATTTTAGAATTATTAATACATAAAGGTTGCATAAAAAAATGCTTTAAAAAACCAAATTGTGCGACAACTTGTCTTAAATGTAGCTCTGAAGCTTTTGCTTTATATCAATGGATAGAACCCGCAGATTGCTTACCATAAATTCAAATCTAACAATAAAAACTGCATTGTTATATTTATAATTTTGAAATTAAGTCCTATACTCTCCCTCAACAATCCGTAAACTGCAACATTTGACTATCAATTAATTCAGCAAGCCATTAAAATTTTTTTATGAAAAAAAAATTTACTTCATGCTTTGGTTTATTTTTATTATTGTTTTCCATACAAACCTTAGGCTTGGAACAGCATGAAAAACTTTGGTTAAGAGTAAGTAAACAGCAAAGTTTTTCAGAAAATAGCCCATGGCTTTATTTAATTTTTTCAGAATTAAGATTTATTAATGAAAGTCATCCATGTCAAGTTGGATTACTTGAAGGCGGTTTAGGTCGAAGATTTTTGTGTGATAAAAGCATTTGGATTGGCTATCGCTGGTCGGGTGTTAATCCTAACAATCAATTTTATCAAATCAATCGTTTAATTCAGCAACTTATCTGGCCTATCCATCCCAATAATTTTATAGATTTGGTTTCAAGATCTCGGTTTGAAGAAATAATACGTGGTAACCAAAATCAAATGGCGTTTCGATTCCGAAAAAGAATTTCGTTAGAAATGAAATATTATTTTCTGAAAAAGATTAATCCTTATTTTTATGATGAAATTTTTGTTCGCCTCAATAAAACCAATTTCACTTCAAACAGTCTGCTAAGTCAAAATAGATTATTTCTTGGCTTTAGAATTTATTTACCCAGTCAATATCTACAATTGGGCTATATTAATCAATATCAGTCCGAAAGCCCTTTGGCACAAAACCGAATGAACCATATTTTATCAATCAGTTACAATTTTTAAATCGCTTTTTCAGCTTTTAAGCATTGAATCACCATCAGGAACACTTTCTAGCAAGCTCTCTTTTAACCTAGCTAAGGGGTTATCCAAATGTTGTAAAGTTTCACTTAATTTCTGTCGCCAACGTCGTCCACCTGCTACACCATGAAATAATCCAAACAAAGGTTGGATTAAATGAGTCAAATTCTCGCCGGACATAAAAGCGCGTTCCAGGTAGGGTAAATAAGCTAACACTATCGACAACCGACTAGGAATGCCCAAACTATCCTGCGGATTAAGCAGCTGATCGAGTTCAGCAAATAAATAGGGATTATACCAAGCGGCACGACCGACCATGACGCCATCGACTTGCTGTAAGTGTTTCTGAGCTGTGCTTATACTCGTTACACCTCCATTTAAAACAATCGTTAAGTGAGGAAAATCATGTTTAATGCGATACACCCAATCATAATTTAAGGGAGGAATATCACGGTTTTCTTTGGGGCTTAATCCCGACAACCAAGCCTTACGCGCATGAATAATAAAGGTTTGGCAGCCAGCCAAATTCACTTGATGAATAAATTGTGCGAGATAATCATAACTTTCATAATCATCGACGCCAATCCGCGTTTTCACGCTAATCGGTAATTTAACTACCGCAGACATTTCTGAGATGCAATCCGCGACGCGCCTAGGATCCTTAAACAATACAGCACCAAAACAACCCGATTGTACTCTGTCACTGGGACAACCCACATTAAGATTAATTTCAGAATAACCATAAGGCGCAACTATTTTCGCTGCTTCTGCGAGTTCCGAAGCGCAATTGCCACCTAATTGAATCGCCAAGGTCTTTTCACTAGCATCAAAACCCAATAAACGTTCTCGCTGTGGGTTATTTAGAATAGCGCCTGTGGTTAACATTTCCGTATATAACTGGGCTTTTTTGCAAATTAACCGGAAAAAATACCGGTAATGACGAGTAGTCCAACCCATCATTGGTGCAATCATATAAGGATTTATTGGCTGTTTCTGCTGTTTTAGCATGATTTATTTCTGTTAAGGGGCTTCCATGCTGGTTATTTACTGGTATGATAGCTGCACTTGCTTTGTTAAACAAAGCCTGTTTTTACAATAATAACAATTTGGAGTTCCTCATCATGAAATTGAAACAAGCTCTCATCATTGGCTTAAGCAGCGCGGTTTTAGCTATTCCAGCTATCGCAGCTGAATCAGCGACTGATCTTAATAGCTTACCTACTGCCAATGCAAACCAGCCAGCTGCAGTAGTAACTCCTGCTAAGAAAGAAGCTGTTCATCATAGAAAAGGCCACAAAAAAGTCTCTCTGGAAAAAAAGCTAGATCCTAAGCAAGAAAAAGCAAAGACCCAATTAGATGAGTTAAATACATTAAACTCTGATTCTACCGCTCCAGCTGATCCTGAAAAAGATCAAACAGAAAAAGACTCCATTGCGTCTTAGTTTTAAAAACTAAAAAGGCCGATACACCATCGGCCTTTTTTAGACCTGTATCAAATCGAGTTTAATTTTCAAGTAACATGAGTTGCTTAACTTGCTCATAAAGCTCAACAGACTGAATTTCTGCTCCAAAGCCCAGCTGATCCCAATTAATTCCAACCGCTATTTCGTCTTTAATCATAGCCACTAACATTTGATTAATAAACTCATCTATGCTGATTTCCTGAATACTCAAGCCATCAGCATATTTTTTTGCATAAGGTAAATATCTTTTTGACCAAACCGGAATAACTGACGTAACAAGTTCTCCGTTGGATTCACAAACAAGCACACCGCTCTGAGGATGTAGGATATAATAGACTTGATTGGTTTCCAGTATATTTGGAATAAAGCTATCTGCTCTAGATTGACTATCTGCATTATTTTTAAACATGGAGTAAAGCCATCTAGGTAAAAATTAGGCAAGATTCTACACAGGATCAATCTATCTGTGAAGCACACAATTGTTACTCAATGTATTATGACTCTCAAAATTTTCAATAATTAATTGCAAATTTTTACGACCTTGATAATAGTTAATCCCTAAACGAAAACACGCATGAATTTGTTCAGCACGGTGATTAGGCCAATGTTGTAGATTAACATTAAATGCAATCGCATCAAATTGCTTGCTGGCTTCTTCGGTCGCTAAGGTCATTTTTAAGTGTTTGTCTCCTACCAAGCGTTGCGCCAGTACACGAAAATGACCTTCAAATAAAGGTTCCGGAAAATCTTGGCCCCAAGGCCCGGCTTCATAACGTAATTGCTCAGCCAGATCTAAATTAAACTCGTGCACTGCCAATTCACCATCGGTATAACAGATAGCCTGTAACATATCCGGTTGTAATTGTTGTTCACATTCCAACTGAAAGATCTCAGCAAACTTGTCAAACAAATCCTTTTGTATACTCAAGCCTGCAGCCATGGCATGTCCACCAAATTTAGCAATCAAATGGGGATGTCGCATCGCAATACTTTCTAATAGATCCCGAATATGCAGCCCACGGATCGATCGAGCTGAACCTTTTAGCTCAGCGTCTTGATGTCCGTCAGCAAAAATGATGGTCGGTCGATGCAAACGTTCAGTTAAACGTGAAGCCAATAAACCAATAACACCTTGATGCCAACGACTATCATACAAACAAATTGTCTTTTCCAAAGGCTTTTGTTCAAGCTTTTTTTCTAAAATAACAAAAGCTTCCTGCTTCATGGCCGCTTCTATACAGCGACGCTCTTCATTCAATTGACTGAGTTGTAACGCTAGCTCGTGTGCCCGATTTCGATCGGTTTCTAACAAACAAGCAATCCCCAAAGACATATCCGCCAAACGCCCTGCAGCGTTTAAACGCGGCGCGATACTAAACGATAAATCACTCGCCACGAGATACTCAATCTCGCGCTTAGCTAACTTAAGCAAAGCATAAATCCCTGGCCGCGCTTTACCGGCCTTAATCCATTGCAAACCTTGAGTGACGAGTAAACGATTATTATGATCCAAACTCACTAAATCCGCTATCGTACCTAATGCCACTAAATCCAGAAACTGCAACATATTAGGTTCGGCAATATGAATGCTTTCAAACCAATTTTGGCAACGTAAAGCATGTCTGAGCGCCAACATTACATAAAAAATAACACCGACACCCGCTAAGTTTTTACTTGGAAATTGATCATCGCTTTGTTGAGGGTTTACAATCGCATCCGCAATTGGCAAGCTCGCTGCAGGCAAGTGATGATCGGTAATCACAACCTTTAATCCGGCCGCCTTTGCGGCAATAACACCCTCATGGCTCGAAATACCATTATCAACCGTAATAATGACATCCGGTTTTTTGCTGCGTAAAGCCAGCTCAACTATTTCAGGCGTTAAACCATAACCATATTCAAAACGATTGGGCACTAAAAAATCGACTTGTTGTGCACCAAAACAACGCAAGGCACTCACCGCTAACGCACTGCTGGTTGCACCATCGCTATCAAAGTCACCGACGATGAGTAAACGCTGTTGTTGCATTACGGCCATACTCAAACACTGTGCTGCATTTTCAATACCGCTCAATGATTGGTAATGCAATAATTTTGCTAACCGATAATCCAACGCTTCGGTGGATTGAATACCGCGTGCCGCATACACCCGCTGTAAAACTGGATGCAAATGATTTAAATTTTCAATCAAGCTGAATTCGCGACGTAGAATAGTTTTTAGCATTAACGATGAATCCCTGTTACAGCACTATAAGCAACATTCTATCTCTATAAAATGAATTATTTAGTCTTTTCATCTGTGCCTGTGACTTGCAACATTTTCATTACATTTTCAATGGTGTCATAGCGACAATCTGGACGTAAGCGATCAATGTAAAGCTCTGCATTTAAATGGCCAACTTCATGTTGAATTAATCTTGCTAAAAAACCATGAGCTATCGCATCAATTTTTTTTCCCTCAATTGTGTAAGCCGTATAATGAATTTCATTATAACGATATACCTCACCCATTCTATTCGGCACCGAAAAACAACCTTCCCAATCTTTACTCTCACCCGCAGCTTCAACCGGCGTATATGCTGGGTTAATGAGTACGGTGGGCGGAACGACATCATAAACATCTTTGCGTTTGGCTTTAGCAGTTTCGGGTATCTGGATAATAATAATGCGTAATGCATGACCCACTTGCGGCGCTGCTAATCCTGCTGGATTACCTAGCGGACTTTTCAAATTATGAAAAAAAGTCTGCAGATCCTGAATAAATTGGTGAGTTTCGCTATCCAGCGGAAACTGAATGGTTTTTGCCGGTGTTCTTAGAACGCTATGCTCAGGACTGTCTAATGTGACTAATTGTAATGGCCGATGAACTTGTGCTGGATTGTTTAGGTTATTTGACATTGTTGTTGCACCCATATTACTAAAGAGTAAGAAATAACTCATGCTCAAATAGGCAATAAGTATCAGTATTTTGATCATAGTGTATAATTTAACGTAAATATTTTTAACTTGATAGTTTGCTATGGAATTAAACCTAGATACCGGCGCAGGGCATTACCAAATCCGTGCCTATACTAACGATTTTATCCAAATCAATGAACAAAAAATCCGACATAGTCTGATTGTCATGCCAGATAAGTTAATTGAACCTTGGCCACCACATTCAATCGTCGATTTAACCGAGCAGTATTTACAAATAATTATCGATTTACAACCCAGCATCGTCTTACTCGGCAGCGGTGAAAACCTCGCTTTTCCCCATCCACAATTACTGAATGTCTTTTATCAGAAAAACATAGGCATTGAAGTGATGAATAATGGCGCTGCCTGCCGTACCTATACGGTGCTCATGTCGGAAGGACGCAAGGTTGCAGCGGCCCTATTGCTTGCTTAAAAAGTCTTCAGAGGATACATCAAAAATTTCAAAGATACCCTGATTTAACTTCTTAATTCTTAAATGGACGCGGAAAATGTATTGGTACTATTAACTGTCTGATTAGCTGGGACTTCCTGAAACATTGCTTTATATGTAGTGGTTCAAACTTAATGTGACAGTTACCCGTTTTTTCAGTCGTGCTTACTGTCAGTTGAAGTTAAGACTGTCAACTTTTTCCTGCCAGATTT
>JBDLTN010000079.1:0-7863 GCA_039805785.1 Pseudomonadota bacterium
CTCATAAGCTTTTGCAGTTATGGAGTCGCTGCTATATATTTTATCAGCGGCTATTTGAGCCTTTGCACGAGCCAATTCTTCAGTACTTACACTAAAGGTTTGTAATTGTTTTATTTGCTTTAATAATCTTGATTCAAGCGCAGATAAACTATGGTTAGATGTGGGCGTGGCTTCCAGCAAAAATAAACTATCTAAGCGGCTTATTGGATTATAAAATGCATTAGCATCGGCAGCAATTTGTTGATCACGAACTAGGTTTTTTGCAAAACGAGCACTATTACCTCCGGATAATAATGTGGCAATAATATGTAAAACATAGGGGTCTTGATTATTTGAATCTTGTTTAATGACTGGAACCGGATAAGCCATAACCAACCATGGTAACTGAGCTTGGGTTCGAATGATGAGGCGTTTTTCTCCTAAAGGAAGTAGATCTTTTTCGGGTTTTATTTTTGGGAGAGTGATAGGTTGCAAATCAGAAAAATAAGTTTGTGCGAGCTTGTAGACTTGATTCGGTTTGACGTCACCGACGACAACCAGTATCGCATTATTAGGTGCATACCAGGTTTCATACCATTTACGTAAATCATCAACAGTCATATTTTGTATATCGTTTTTCCAACCAATTACGGGGTGATGATATGGACTTGCAACAAAAGCTGCAGCATTAAGACGTTCTAATAGAATTTCTTGAGGATTATCATCGACCCGCATTCGCCTTTCTTCCATCACAACCTGAATTTCTTTAAGAAAATCTTGCGGGCGCAATAACAAATTTCGCATTCGATCGGCTTCTAGTTCAAAACTAACGGCTAATTTATCAGCAGAAAATTTTTGATAGTAAGCGGTAAAGTCTGAATCGGTAAATGCATTTTGCTTTCCGCCATTTTCAGAAACAATTTTTTCAAGCACCCCTGGCCCAAATTTTTTTGTTCCGCGAAACATCATATGTTCTAAAGCATGTGATATTCCTGTTATTCCATTAGTTTCGTAACTACTACCAACTTTGTACCATATTTCTGAGATAACTATCGGAGCTCGATGGTCTTCTTTAACGAGTACAGTTAGTCCATTTTTCAAATGATATTCATGGGTATCATTTCCCCAACATACAGAAGATATAAATAGTAAACTCGAATAAATTAGAATCTTTTTCAAAAACATCGATTAGTTTCCTAAAAAGCTATATTATGCATGCGGGACTCTAGTTGAGTGGAGTTAAATTGAGGTTTATTTTTGTAGCGAATGGTTTTTTGAAAAGTCTCAATTCAAAAAATATTTTAGATGATTGTCCAGATGGTTATTTATAATAACACATTGGTATTATTTGACATCATTTTATAACGCTTTCATAATCAATGAAATTATTTCTCGAGCTTTATAGCCATAATGTAATTCCAGCTAGAAGAATACAGTGTAAAAATGAGAGGTCGCTTCATGTCAAAAGCAAAGAAAAATAGGGGTTTTCAATTTGAAAACAGCTTAAAGGAACTCGAAAAGATCGCTGAGCAATTGGAACGCGGCAATTCGACCTTAGAAGAATCTCTTGAGCAATTTAGCCGAGGAATAAGCTTATTAAAAGACTGCCGACTAGCTTTAGAGCAAGGGCAACAAAAGGTGCATATTTTAACAAGTTCAGCTGCAGATGATATTAACCAGAAAAATGAACTCTTGCCTTTTAAAATAAATGAAGAATTAACCCAGTGAATATAGACACTGATTTCGTAAGCTATCAAGCACGCGTTAACCATTTATTAGCGAATTATTTGTCAAACCCCTCCCCACTATCAAAACCCTTATATGATGCGATGCAGTATGCAGTTTTAAATGGTGGAAAGCGTTTGAGACCTTTATTTATTTATACTTTAGGAACTGCTTTGGGGTTGTGTTTAGAGGATTTAGACCATGCTGCTTGTGCGATTGAGTTAATTCACTCCTATTCGTTAATTCATGATGATCTGCCTAGCATGGACAATGATGACTGGCGTCGAGGTAAGCCTAGTTGTCACAAACAGTTTGGCGAGGCTATGGCTTTATTGGCAGGTGATGCCTTACAAGCCTTGGCCTTTGATGTGCTTGTTAAAGCATCATTACCCCCTGCTAAAATTGTAAAAATGCTTAGTATATTGACAAAAGCGTCAGGACCCTGGGGGATGGTAGCAGGACAAGCAATGGATTTTAATGATTCTGCTTATTCAAATAAATCGAATGTGGAAAGCATTCATTCTCTTAAAACAGGGGCTTTATTTGTAGCTGTTTTCCAGTTACCCGCTATAGTTGCTGACTTGTCAGAAGCGAGTCTTTTAACGCTTAAAAAAGTGGGGAATACCATTGGTTTGGCTTTTCAAATCCAAGATGATGTCTGTGACAATGAAAATATCGATTTTTGGCCAGATGCATGCGCAAGAGAGAAATATCTCAAAGAACTTCAAGACCAAATAGTGTCGGATTTAAGCTCCATTTTGACATTCTCGGCCATAAATAGTCAGCGTCTATTCAAGCTAATTATGGCATTGTTTGCGATGAATCCATTGAAAATAACTATCGATTAGATAGAGAAAAATTATTTCTTTAATAGGAAAGGGACTGTTATACTTGCCTTGTAGTTTCAAGGATAGGTTTGTATAGACAGCTATAGACTTATTATCTGTTTAACTGGTTCTAGAAAACTACCACTAGGTGTTCGTAAAAAAAGATTCTAATTGTAGATGTTCTCACTAAAATGAAATGAGAGGAAAATAACGATATGTCAATGCTAAAAGTAGGTGATAAATTACCTGAATTTAAGATTACAGCGACTGTTGATATTGATATTAATAAGGCTTTTACCGAGATTACTCATGATTCTTATCCCGGGAAGTGGATAATACTGTTTTTTTGGCCCAAAGATTTCACTTTTGTATGTCCTACCGAAATTGTAGCATTCAATGAACTCAATGCTAAATTCAAAGAAAGCAATGCAGTGCTATTAGGTGGCAGTACTGACAGTGAGTTTGTCCATCGAGCTTGGCGACAATATAACGAAGACTTGCATGATCTTTCGTTTCCTATGTTGAGCGATATTAAACATGAATTATGTAATTCTTTGGGGATATTAGATAATAATGCGGGTGTTGCGCAACGGGCTACATTTATTATTGATCCTGAAGGTATTATTCGGTTTAGTATGGTGACAGATTTAAGTGTAGGACGGAATCCTGAAGAAGTATTGCGCATACTTCATGCATTACAAGATGGTGGACTCTGTCCATGCAATTGGCAAAAAGGACAACGAACTATTAACTTGGCTGAAGTAGCTTAAATTAATAAAAATAGTTCCTTAAGAAACAGAAACCCGCTTTATTAGCGGGTTTTTTTATGCTTAAAAAAGTTTAGCTTGAACAAATTGTGTGATGTTGTTAGCTTTGGTCTATACTTATTTAATAGCTATTAAAGAGTCTTTGAAGATATCATGAAAAAACTCACACCCGAGGAAGAAAGAGTTATTTTACTGGCACTGAACCTGCCTTTACAGGGAAATATTATCAATTTAAAGAGAATGGAGACTATAGCTGCAAACAATGCGGAGCAATGCTATTTCATTCTTCCGCCAAATTTGATTCTGGATCGGGCTGGCCTAGCTTTGATGATGAAATACCTCATGCAATTAAACGAATACCTGATCAAGATGGTCATCGTACTGAAATTACTTGCGCACACTGTGGTGCACATCTGGGCCATGTATTTCTTGGTGAAGGCTTGACGCCTAAGAACATTCGACATTGTGTGAATTCCATATCTTTAGAATTTATTCCTAAAAATTCATCTGCAAAAGATCTAAAGAAAACAACAGTCGATATTAATTCAAAGACTGAAACAGCCATTTTTGCAGGAGGGTGTTTTTGGGGAGTGGAACATTTGATGAAACAGCTTCCGGGGATTATTTCAATTCAATCAGGCTATATAGGTGGCCATACTTCCAACCCAACCTATGAAGAAGTCTGTACTCAGCCGACTGAGCATGCTGAAGCAGTAGAAATTATTTTTGATCCGAACAAAGTAAGTTATGAAATCTTAGTTAAACGGTTCTTTGAGATTCATGATCCAGAACAATTAAATCGACAAGGACCCGATGAAGGTGATCAATATCGCTCTGAAATTTTTTATACCACTACTAGGCAAAAAGAAATTGCCTTAAAATTGATTAATGTTTTAAAAGAAAAAGGCTTTAAAGTAGCTACTAAAGTTACATCCGCAACAAAATTCTGGAAAGCAGAAGATTATCATCAGAAATATTATGAAAAAAATCAAAAACAGCCTTACTGCCATTTTTATGTAAAAAAATTTTAAAACAGAATATTTACTACTTGTATTATAGCTTTCAAGCTAAATCTATTAAAAATAGATAGCCATGGAGGGTTGAATGAATTTTTCAAAAGTTATAGCGAGCTTAATCACCTTAATTTGTTTAGCTCCGAGCGCTGTATGTGCAGTTCCAACTTATTCTAGGGCATATTGTCATCATCCGCATCGCTTCTACTTTGATTTGGGCGTAGGTAAAGCTTACGACTATGGAAGCAGTCATAGTCTTTTGATTGGTTCCAATGGGAATGTATTAGGAAATTTGCAAACTGGAAACTCTTATAGCACACCGTTTTTCTTTGTAGGAATAGGTTATCGATGGGCACAGGATAACAATCCATGGTTTCCTAGTGTAAATATGGGATTGCAGCACCGTTACACTTCACCCGTCAATGTATTTGGTGTTTCACAAACGCCGAGTGTAGATCCGGTGCCAACGAGTTATAATTATCGATTACAGCAGGAAAGTTGGTTGCTTATGACTAAAGCAGATATTTATAAATGGCAAAGATTTATGCCGTATGTTGCTTTAGGTTTGGGTACTTCATTTAATAGAATTACTCAACTTTTTGTTAACTCTGCAACTTTTGCCAACCAGCTTCGAGGCGTTACCAATCTTACGAACGATTTTAGTTACAACATCGGCGCAGGTATAGATTACCAAGTCAAGGATGATTTTTGGCTAACGCTAGGTTATTTTTATGATAATTTCGGAAAAAATAAAGTAGATACTGTCTATACAAACAATACATTCACACCGGTAGGTAGATTAGAAAATGCTAACTTGCATTCAAATAGCGCTTTTCTGAGTGCGCGCTATTTATTTTGGTGATTTAGAAGAAGACTATGTTTGCTCTTAAATTTCTTGAATCTTTTAGTAGCATGGAGATGCTAAGAAACACTTGGCTTCCAATAGTTTTCTGTTACAACTTATAATCGGTGCGACAATACTATCAGTGGTACATGAGACATATGATCGGGAATTATGACGTCATTGTATTTGAATCAGCTTGTTCGGCGCAGATATTGCTTAACATGAACTGCAATGTAGTTATTATAGACCAAGGTTTTAGCTAAGTATCAGAACTATTAAAACAAATTTCTTCAACGAAGAAGTGAATTTATGCCCAATTCAGCATAAAACTTAACGTCTAATGTTAAACTTAATTAGCTATTTTAAGTATTTAATATCTTCATCATAGAGATGGAAATGGTTTTTTTACTTCAAAATCATTTGTTTCTTCTAAAATTTTCTGATTTTTTTTCGATGGCTTTGTCCAAAAATTTAAATTTTTGGGCAATAATTTAGAAAGTTTAGACTTTGATTGCGACTCAGATGGAATTGATGTGCTCTCATCAGGGTGCCAAACTTCCCATTCAATTGTGCCATCTGGGTTTAATTTAGTGATATTAGCAAATATCGGTTCGTCTTCTTTTGAGGGGCACAAAGCGGATGTTGATTTTTTATTTTTAGAAAATGGTTTGCCTTCTTTTTGTTTAGATGTAACTAATGATTTAACCTCTGGGGAAAAATCTTGAGTCAGCGATTGTCCTGTTCTCTGAAAAAAATCAACATACAGAGAGTTATCTATTACATATTCATAATCAGCTTGAGAGTCTTGACTGTTATAAAGCTCTAATTTGTTTAAATTAGATTGTGGGGTTATGTTATCTGGTAGGAAATACTCTGTTGCACGGTTGCTCGGAACAATATTGGCATATTCTGGCTCCGGTGAGGTTAAACTAAGTTTAGCAAAATCTTCATTAATTGTGGGTAATATTTCAAGCGTTTTAGTTCTTGGCGTTTTAATCTTTTTCTTTCTTCGAGTGGATCGAGTTAAAGTATTTGTAATTTCGACGGGGTTTTGCCTTGCAAATTCAATATTCGCATATTCACTAGTTAATGGAACTCGCAGTAGTCGAGGCGTCGATCGTGGTGGTTTAAATGGCTTTTGTAGCGAAAACGGAGATTTGTTTTTTAATGGTAAATGTTCTACAGTTTGTTTTGATATTGCGCCAATATTTTCATATTCTGGTTCTTCAGTTTTTTTTCCTGTATAGCGCTTGAGTCTATTTCAAATTTACTTTTAATTTCATTAAATTTTTCCATAATAAATTTCTCCTTGTATTTATTTAATTATAATACTTTTTTATTAAATATAAAAATTAATCAAAATAGAGATTAATTTTGCTAAATATTATTTTTTTATTTTTTGAAAAAAATTGCTGTATATTTCATTTAAATTAAATAATAAAGTTCATCGAGAAAGTCATATGAAAATTTCTGAAATGAATAGAAGCTAAAATTAAATTATTTTTTGAATCTGGGATTGCGACTAGGTTATTTTAGAGTGCAGCGGTAGCTCCCGCAAAAGTCCCGCACGGATTTTATGAATTAAAAAAGATAATTAATGAAAAAATAATAAAAGAGAAATGCTCTTCTATTGAACTGCCAGTAATATTTTTATTGTTGGCGTAATTTATACTGCTGACTTGCCCAATCAGGCCGATAACCATGCGTGTTAGAGTTTCGTTCTAGTTCACGGTATATCGTAGCCTTATGAAATCCTAATTCCTCCGCAATCTCGATAATAGGTGCGCCTGAAAATAATAACTCATATAACCTAATTCGATCGTTTATTGTTAAATGACGACAACACTTTCCCATTCTGCGAATTCTCTTTGTTATTTTGACTACCTAGGTTTAGCCTTTATATTGGCTAATTCTTCGATAGTAGTTTACAAAAAATTCGCACTTACATTCTGAACGTGCCGCCCTCGTTGACAATTAAACAAGAAATTTTTATCATTTACGAATGAGTATTGTAATCCGTAATGAACAAGTTTCAGACATTCAAATCATCACGAGGCTTACCAAAGCGGCCTTTCAAAACGCAGAACATTCAAGTCATACAGAGCAATTTATTGTTAATGCGCTGCGTCGTGAAAATCAACTAATCGTATCTTTGGTAGCGGTTGAAGACAAGACTATTGTAGGCTATATTTCTATTTCATCCGTTGAAATATTTTCAGGTACACAGGGGTGGCATGGTCTTGGACCAATATCTGTATGGCCTGAATGTCAGAGGCAAGGGATCGGATCAAAATTGATTAAGGCTGCCCTTGCTCAATTGCAGCATTTAGGTAGTTTTGGCTGCGTTGTATTAGGAGACCCCGCCTATTATAGTCGTTTTGGATTCAAAACTAATCCTGGTCTGTTGTTTCCAGGTGTCGCATCTGAATATTTCCAGGCTCTAACCTTTGTTAACGAAATACCAATAGGAAAAGTCTTTTACCACAAAGCGTTTAACGCCACAGAATAAAATACGATTTTTCAGATTATATGTATTAGTGTGATTACCGAGGGAAATCCGTTGGGACTTTTGCGGGAGCTATTGTAAACCTCCCAAACTTACCCCAGTTTTTAAATAGAGGAATTTTTATTTAGGCATTGAGAATAGTATATGGGTGTTTGATTATTTAAAGCTTCATGGGGTCTTTCCTCGTTATAATGTTTAAGCC
>JBDLTN010000080.1:0-7818 GCA_039805785.1 Pseudomonadota bacterium
GAAAGACCCCATGAAGCTTTAAATAATCAAACACCCATATACTATTCTCAATGCCTAAATAAAAATTCCTCTATTTAAAAACTGGGGTAAGTTTGGGAGGTTTACAGTGTATTTAGTTAATCGTATTCGAACAAAATTCTCCTCTTGGGAAAATTTTAAAGAATGGTTAACCACACAGCTACAAGCTATTAAACAGTTTACTGTGGCTCAATGGTTAGGCTTACTTTTCCAAGTAGTCTTTATAGGTTTTGCTTTATTTGGATTATTTTTCCTATGTTTTACTGGCATTCCTAGCTTAGTCCCTGCTTTTGGACAGATGGGCTCTTGGATAGTCGGATTGGCTGCATTTTTAGGAGATCTGCCGTTTACGATAATCACCGCCTCAAGTTTTTGTAATAGTTTGATGCAATTATTTTCGCGCAGCGATTCGAATGCTACATCGGAGAATGAAGTCTTTACGCTAGTCGATAAACCCTCATTATTGAGTCGGATCGGACATGTTATTTCATTAATAGCCAATGCAGCGGGTCGTTCGATCCAAGTGTTTGATGGAAAGCCCCTCTCTGTGTTGGCCGCTGTTTCTTGTTTTTTTTCTGCACTCGCCGGTACGTTAATTAAGGCAGATAATCGTGAAGAAAATAGCAGAAATAAAGCTAATCAAGCCAATAAGAAGTCATTGACTCAAGCTGACGTTATCTTAAATGACGCTAGAATAACTGAGGAGCCTTCAAACAGTGGAAGACGCGACTCCAATGTTAGTTCTGTTTCTCCTGTTAGTTCTGCTTCTTCTAAATTTTTTCCTGCTGCTACGGGCGCTAGTATTTCTTCATCCGATACGAATACTGAATCAGTGACGAGTACTGAGGAAAGTTCCCCCTTTATTAAGAATGCGTTGAGGGCTTAGTTCGCTGATATTTTTTATCGATGTTGGTTACGAATATGCTAGACTTACCTGACTGGATTTACCTGAAAAATCCTCTTTTGTGGTATAGCTTTGTTGTCAACTTTTTTGAGCTACGCATTTATCCTTGCATAAACTTCGTTTCTTAAAAAGTTGATCCCACGCTCTACCAGCAAAATAGCCATTTTCCGTAAGTCATCCAGTCTGATTTAAACGAGTCAGATCGCGATATTTGATTCAAGAATTAAAAAGGTCTTGTCCATGACAGATGATTTGCAACAAATTATTGAGCAAGCAGCACAGTCAATTGCTAGAGCCAAACGTTCTTTTGATTTAGAACAATTACGTAGCGCGTTATTAGGTAAAAAAAGTGCATTAAATGATTATCTAAAAAGATTAGCGCATTTACCCGCAGCGGAAAAACCTAAATTAGGTCAAGCGGTTAATCAAGCCAAGCAACAAATTGAAGCCTTACTCAAAGTACAGAGTGAGCTGTTAGTTAATCAAGAAATCAATGCACAATTGGCGCGTGAAAAGCTTGATATTAGTTTAGTAGGGCGGGGTCAAGTGAATGGCAGCTTACATCCGGTAACGCGGACTCGGAATCGGATTGAGAATTTTTTTACCCGAATTGGTTTTAGTGTGGAGCTTGGTCCTGAAGTCGAAGATGACTATCATAATTTTGAGGCGTTGAATATTCCAAGCAATCATCCTGCCCGGGCTTTACATGACACATTTTATTTCCCCAATGGTTTACTATTACGCACACATACTTCGCCGGCACAGATCCGAGCCATGCAAAACACTAAACCGCCGATAAAAATGCTTTCACCGGGTCGGGTTTATCGTTGTGATTCCGATGTCACGCATACACCGATGTTTCATCAAGTCGAAGGTTTGTTAATCGATGAATCGGCCGATTTTTCTGAGTTAAAAGGTTTGTTAATCCAA
The DNA here is from genome assembly GCA_039805785.1 of Pseudomonadota bacterium. Classification (GTDB taxonomy): domain Bacteria; phylum Pseudomonadota; class Gammaproteobacteria; order Diplorickettsiales; family Diplorickettsiaceae; genus Aquirickettsiella. The sequence goes on from JBDLTN010000080.1 coordinate 1,853, forward strand.
TTTTTACAACATTTTTTTGAAAAAAATGATCTTGCCGTGCGTTTTCGTACCGCTTATTTTCCCTTTACCGAACCGTCGGCCGAAGTAGATATTCAATGTGTGTTGTGTGATGGTTCAGGCTGTCGGGTCTGCAGTCAAACCGGTTGGTTAGAAATATTGGGTTGTGGCATGGTCCATCCTAATGTATTAGAAAAAGTAGGCTTAGCCCCGGATAAATATCAAGGTTACGCATTTGGTATGGGGATTGATCGTCTTGCCTTATTACGTTATCGAATTCCCGACTTACGCTTGATGTTTGAAAATGATTGTCGTTTTTTAGAGCAGTTTTAATATGAAATTGAGTGAACAATGGTTACGTGAATGGGTTAATCCTGATTTAACTGTGAAACAGCTGGCTGAGCAAATGACCTTAGCCGGTTTAGAGGTGGCAAGCATCCACCCAGTGGCTGGTTTGTTTAATAAAGTGCTTGTCGGAGAAGTGTTGAGTGTCGCAGCCCATCCCGATGCATCACGTTTACAAGTCTGTGTAGTCAATATTGGCAGTGAACCGAATTTACAGATTGTGTGTGGTGCAAAAAATTGTCGAGCCGGTTTAAAGGTTGCGGTTGCTCAGGTGGGCGCGCAATTACCCAATGAAATAGTTATTAAAGAAGCTAAGCTACGCGGTGTCGTTTCACAGGGAATGTTATGCTCCGGTAATGAGTTAGGTTTTACTGAAACAAGTCAAGAAAATGGAATCTTGGAATTGCCTGTGGATGCACCCTTGGGTAAGGATCTTCGCGAGTATTTACAATTAAATGATCATTGTTTAGATGTGCATCTGACGCCGAATCGCGGCGATTGTTTGAGTGTTAAAGGTTTAGCGCGGGATATTGCAGCGATAACTCAACAAACATTCAGCGAACCGAGGATCGTAAAACAGCCAGCCGTTATAGAAGATAAGATTAAAATTAACGTCGTTGCCACTGAGGCGTGCCCGCAGTATGTCGGACGGATTATCCGTAACATTAATACACAGGCAAAAACGCCGCTATGGATGCAAGAGCGTTTACGGCGCAGTGGACTACGTAGCATTCATCCGGTGGTGGATGTGACCAATTATGTGATGTTAGAACTGGGTCAACCGTTGCATGCCTTTGATCTTAAAAAAATAAACCATGAAATCTCGGTACGTTATGCCAAAGCGCAAGAACCCATCACACTGTTAGATGGTAAAAATGTTGAATTAGATTCAAGCACTTTAGTGATTGCGGATAAAAGCCAAGTGTTGGCAATAGCCGGGGTGATGGGTGGGCTAGATTCAGCGGTTACACCACAAACTCAGGATATATTTTTGGAAAGTGCCTTTTTTACGCCGGCTTGTATCGCCGGTCGTGCGCGACAGTATGCATTGACTACCGATTCGGCATACCGATTTGAACGCGGCGTGGATCCGGCGATTACTGTGTCTGCTATAGAGCGTGCGACCCAATTACTGACTGACATTGTGGGCGGTCAAGCAGGTCCGATTATACAGGTCCAATCGACGGTTTATGCTCAAACCACTATAACATTTCGGCCCGCCCAGTTAAAAAAATTCTTAGGTTTTTCCTTGGATGAAGAAGCAATACAGCGTATTTTTTCTCGTTTAGGAATTTATGTTCAGGATAAAAACCAGCAGGTTTGGCAAGTAATCCCGCCCACTTGGCGTTTTGATCTCAGCTTAGCGGTGGATCTCATTGAAGAATTAGCACGGATTTATGGTTATCAACATATTCCAGTGAGTTTAGCTAATAGTCGTTTGACCTTTGCAGCGCAAGCAGAGACCCAACTTTCGTTAACACGTGTGCAAGATTTACTGATCGATCGCGGCTATCACGAAACCATAAATTATAGTTTTACTGAGCCTAAATTACAGCAAACGCTGGTTCCCGATTTAACTTCCATTTGCTTGTTAAATCCTATTTCCAGTGAACTTTCAGTGATGCGTACCAGTTTGTGGCCAGGTTTATTGAATACGCTGCGCTATAATCAACAGCGACAACAATTGAGTTGTCGTTTCTTTGAAACAGGTATGTGTTTTCAGGTGCATAAAGAAAAGTTGGAGCAGCGTGAGTATTTAGCGGCTGTGGCCAGTGGTCAGAGTTTACCGGAACAATGGGGTGTTACTAATACGCCTTTAGATTTTTTTACGCTGAAATCTGATCTGGAAGCGTTATTGAGTCTTACGGCAAAACATGACGTTCGGTTTATGCCAGGAACGCATCCGGCTTTACATCCCGGTCTATCCAGTAATTTACAACGTGATGGTAAGATTATCGGCTATTTAGGGGCTTTGCATCCCAAGATTATTACTGAGTTAGATTTAATCGGGCCAGTTTTTTGTTTTGAAATAGAAACCGCTACGATTAACACCAGAGAATTACCACAATTTAAAGCTTATTCTAAATTTCCTATGGTAAGACGGGATATTTCTTTTTGGATAGATGAAAAGTATCCAGCGCAAACTGTTTTGGAATTGGTAAAGCATGAAGCAGGAGAGTTATTGCAACGATGCTTTTTCTTTGATGTGTATTTTTCTGCACAAGAACCACAAAAGCGCAGTTTAGCTTTAGCATTATGTTGGCAACATCCAACGCGAACCTTGGTTGATGCCGAAGTAGAGGACTGGATGCAAAAAATAATAGCACAGCTTAAGCAGAGTTTTGCTATTCAACTACGGGATTAGCGTACTATGAGTTTAGTGTTAACCAAAGCTGATTTGATTAACAGCTTAAGACTACAAGAACCCACTCTCAGCCGACCTTTAGCGTCAAAATTAGCTGACGCTTTTTTTGAAGAGATTGTATCGGCCTTAGAAAGAGGGGAGGCGGTAAAAATTTCTGGTTTAGGGAGTTTTCGACGACGTAGAAAAAAGGAACGACCCGGCCGAAATCCAAAAACCGGCGTGACGACGACCATCGCTTCGCGGAATGTGGTGTTATTTCAAGCAAGTCAAAAATTAAAATCACAATTAAAAAATCAAAAGAGTTGATTTGTTTTCTTGTGATTCGGCATAAAGATGCACGCTCACTGCGCTCACTCGCCATGACGAGTTTTGTTACTGATCACTTGTCATTGAATGCGAATTATTAATCGTCATTGCGAGCGCGTAGCGCGCGGCAATCTATATAAACATTTAGAGATGCACGCTCACTGCGTTCACTCGTCACGACGAGTTTTGTAACCGCGTTGGTTTGTCATGACGGATTGTCAATGATTTAATTTTAGTTGCGTGATTATTATCGCGCTATTACAATGTGCGCTTTTCGGGGCGTAGCGCAGCTTGGTAGCGCACCTGCATGGGGTGTAGGTGGTCGCTGGTTCAAATCCAGTCGCCCCGACCAATATTAAATCACATTAGAAATAATGGCGGATCCTTTTTCTCGTATTCAATGTCATTTGGAGTGAATAATGACCAAATAGCTTGGAGTGCGCTGTAGTGCTAAGCCTTTATCTGTTTATCTGGATGCGCTTCGTGTAGGATAGTTACTGGAGTCAGTTGCATTAAAATAAATTTGTGCTGTACTTTAAACAAATGCAAGGTATTGCGTATAATTTATCTGGAGATCAGCGATGGCCATTTATGACAATATTTTAGTTGCGATAGATTTGCACCCCACCTGTGATGAAATTATCTTGAAGCGTGCGCACACACTAGCCAAAGGCGGTCATGTCAATTTATCGGTTATCCATGCGGTAGAACATATCAATGCCTATGGTGTGGCCCAAGCCTATCCAGCAGTTATTGATTTAGAAGGCGAAATGTTGGCCGAAGCTCAAAAACAATTAGCTGAAGTGTCAAAAAAATATGATATTCCTAGCAAACATCAATTCGTTGAAGTGGGTTCTCCGAAGGTGGTGATACTCGATAAGATGAAACAATTAAAAACGGATTTAATCATCATTGGTAGTCATGGTCGGCATGGTATTGGGGTTTTGTTTGGCTCCACGGCGAGTGCAGTGATTCACCATTTATCCTGTGATGCCTTAGTGGTAAAGATTCCTGAACTCAAAGCCTAATGTTTAATCCTGTAAATTAAAGATAAAATCCTAGCGTAAGTTTGTGCTTTATATGTTCTGTGTGAAACTGATACAGGTTTTATTGCAATAAATTTGCGACCTACTTTTAAACAAATTAAAATTAAACTTCACTCATAATAATAAAGGTGAAGTATGCCTAAAATAAAATCAAATCAATCGGATGATGACAAAGGATCCCAAAATCATCCTATCCCACAACTGGATCTGAATGCCTCGCACAAATTAGGGTTTGCTAAAGAAGAGGTCTATAACGCAAGTCGCTGTTTTCAAGCTGACATGCAACCGATCATGCAGCTTATTGAACGTAGTGACAAAGAAATCTTGGCAAAGTTTGATGAAGAATTTGACAATATCGCTTCCGACGCAAATAAATTGGATGAAAAGTTTAAAAAACTGAGTCCATTTAAAATAATGCCTTATGAAGATCGCTATAAAATTGCGATAAAAAAAGTAGCTTTGACTCGATTGAGATTTGATTCTGATATTATTGCAAAAAATAAAAGACTTTTTATTGAGTTGGAAGAAGCTTTAGACAATACTTTTATTATTAAGGCCTATCCCCACGATGCGACTTTATTTAAAGTCGGTGTATTATATCATCTTTGTCAGCATGCGATACTGATGCAGCACTGTGTAGAAATGTCAATTGCATTACGCGTAGATGATTTGCCTGATGAGTTTAAATATATAGAAGAGCAAGATATTTTACGAAAAGCCAAATGGATAGAGTTGGGTCAACAAGCTTATCAACACATTACCAAGGGAGTTGATGAAGATGCTAAGGATCGCTTTAGCCAGTCATGCGCTAAATTTTTGAAGATTTATAATGGTTTAATTGAAACCAAACCCCAGCCCAAACCGATCAACTTAAGCATAGAAAAAGCAGAGATAGACTTTCCTACAATTCCTACGACTAATTTAAATGCAGCTTCTTCTAATCCTTCGGATATGACGAATCCCATAGCAAAGAAAGGACCCATCTATTGTATGCTTAATGAACCGGTATATAAAAAATTAATCGCAATGCTACCTCAACATAAAAAGGATAAGTTTAGTATTCCAGAAATAGGTGGTATCCCTTTCGATACATTGATGCGCACTTGCTTATCGAAACAAATATCAGTAAATGAATCGTCCGATATCCGTAAAAGAACTGCCGCCGATAAGTATTTACATAGAATTTCACATCGTATTGCGGTAGGACTTGCGGCGATGGATGAAGATAAAAGAGGCGTAAAATTCAATGTTCATGGTGGTTTTGTAAGTTACAATGCTGATCCGAAGAATATTAACCAAGAAATTAATAAAGAATATGCCGATTACCAAAAGGAACTGATTATTAACCAAGAGTGTAAATTAACGGGGCTTGAATTAGTCCGTGGATTTTTTCGCAAGCTTTTGGCCGTACTAGAGAAAGATTATAACGCTGAAAAAGATCGCAAATATAGCGAATACAAAAAAAATAAAAAGTCTAAAGCCTTTTTTGATAGGGAGCGTAATTATCGAGCAGAAGAACAAGCAAACAGTTTAAAGTATCAACAACTTATTTTAGAAGTGCAAGAATTGCAACAGCGCGTTGAGAAAGCCGGTCCGGAAAATTGTAGAATTTTTGCGCCGGGTGAAAATGCCTGGGCCAGTTACTCAGTTCCAAAGATTGGGATAGAAACTGAAACGACTAGCGAACTTGGAGCAGCAAATGCAACCACCATGACGACAGACTGCCAGAACACTTATCGATTGAGTTAAGACTAAGTTGAGTCAACCTAGCAATAGATTGACTCAACAATTATTAGCTGTAGTGGTTCAAACTTAATGTGACAGTTACCCGTTTTTTCAGTCGTGCTTACTGTCAGTTGAAGTTAAGACTGTCAACTTTTTCCTGCCAGATTTTTTTACCCTCAAAA
>JBDLTN010000081.1:0-7711 GCA_039805785.1 Pseudomonadota bacterium
CCGATAGAAACATTTTTTGAGGGTAAAAAAATCTGGCAGGAAAAAGTTGACAGTCTTAACTTCAACTGACAGTAAGCACGACTGAAAAAACGGGTAACTGTCACATTAAGTTTGAACCACTACAATTTAAGCAAGGTTAAACGTTAATCCCGCTTTCTTTCTTTAAAAATCTAAACCAAAAAAAAACGAAGAAGTAATAACTACCTCTTCGTTCTAAAGTTTATGCTTATGAAAGCATAATTTTTAATTTTTCACCTGGCTTGAGAAAATCATTATCCAGTTTATTCCAAACTTGTATTTTCTTTACGGATACATGATAGTGCTTAGCAATACCTTCCAGCGTATCTCCACTTTTTACTAAATGGATTTGCTGCGAGCTTGGCTTAGTTTGATTACTCACTAACTGGATAGGACGTTGTTTGTCTTTTGATCCAGATTTTGAAGCCAATCTACTATCATCAGATTGAAGCTTGTTTGCCTTATAGTTCGAGGTTGAAACAGCAGCTAATTGTTGCTTATACAACGCTACCCTATCAATAGGTAAAGCTAACTGACCGCGTTTAATCGCAGCCGTAGTGTTTTTTACTCCAGGGTTCAAGTCCTTTAAGTCCGCAACGCTCATGCCTGATAATTTAGCTACACGAGTTAAACTCATATTATTAGAGTCAACTAGCGCTAAATAAGGCTTAGCACTAACAGGAGGTAAACTCACGCCATACTTATCTGGATTTTTAACAATCGCAGCTAAGGCCAATAAACGCGGAATATAAGAACGTGTCTCAGATGCCAAAGGCAATGCCCAGAAATGAGTATTCTTATCTTGCTGCGTATTATGACGAATCGCATTTTGTACGTTACCTTCACCTGTGTCATAAGCCGCTATGGCTAATAACCAGTCGCCTCCGAAGAAGCTTCTTAAATAAGTAAGATAATTTAAGGCTGCATTGGTCGAGCTACTAATATCTCGACGACCATCAAAACCTCTATCTTGATGAACACCATAACCTCTAGCCGTACTGGTCATTAACTGCCATAAACCAGCCGCCCCGGAAGACGAGTTGGTCGCAGACGGATTATAACCACTCTCAATAATAGGTAATAAAACCAATTCTGTAGGTAAATCACGCTTTCTTACCTGCGCATATACATAGTAAATATAAGGCGCAGCTCGATTTACCGCGTCTTTTAAGTAGACAGGGTTTTTAGCAAACCAACGGATCTGCTCTTGAACCTGAGGCTGATTCTCCTCACGAGCTGATAACTGTAAATGAGCTCGAATAGGCTCCCAAAGCGTACCCTTATCTACTGCGCTATAAAGCGCTTTAGCATTTTCCGGCGCTAAACTACTACCAGTCGATTTCATAATAACGGTTTGATAGAGCTTACTATCAGTTTCATTACTATGTGAACCACCTAAACCAATACTCTCTTCTTCTTTAGAAGCAGGAAACTGTACACAGGCGGTAATACCCACTGCCAGAGCGATTAGCGCTGTAAGTAATAATGTATAAATTTTAAGCATTTTATAAGTCATACTAAGATCTTACGGGGAGCCCATAGACAGGTCAAGCTAAAGGGCTTACAAATACTAAATAAAGACCTTTTTTTGTAAGTTATAATCCTACATTTAAAAGAGCATTTTCTTACTTAAATACCTACATTTTTATATAGATTTTTGTTATAAATGCAGGTTAAAACCTTACTTTTATAAGGCCTTCTAGCCCTGTCTTACCTATGCGATAGTAAAGAAGCAAGAATATCGATTATACTTCTAATTGTTTTTTTAGCTGGATAATTCATTGAAACAGCATTACCTAGAAATCGAAGACCATCACTTAGCTAGCCTAATCCCTAATTATGCTGGCCGGCATCTATTACAATTAGGCCCTCATGCTTTTCCAAGTTTATTAGCCAGTCCTATTATTCATAAAATTAGGGTTACTTTGAATAACGAATGTAAGTCTAATACCTACAATTCAGACTTTTCTACGCTAGAAAGTCTATATACCCATTTACCCTTTGCTAACGATAGTATTAATCTAATTCTAATGCCTCATACCCTTGAAGTAAGCAAAAGTTCAGCTCAAGCCATTCTTACTGAGGCCTGGCGCATACTAGCGCCCAATGGCCATTTAATTATATTAGGGGTAAATCCTATTAGTTCATGGGGGCTATACCAGCTATTTTCGTTTAATCAGCACTGTGTTGAAAAGGCTCGCTTCCATACGATCCAAACGCTTTGTCAGTGGATACACTTTTTAGGGGGTGAAATTCAGCATACGGAAAGCTTTCTATTTCGCCCCCCCTTATCTAGCCCCCCCGGTCTATGGTTATTTAAAAAACTAGCTTGGCTAGAAAGGATATCACCTTGGCTTATACCCTATATGGGAGGAATTTATTTGATTATTGCTGAAAAACGAATAAAAAGACTCAATGGACTAGGCTTAGTTTGGCAATTTCCGCCAGTACTTAATAATAAAGTTTTAGCTTCCAATGCCCGAGGACCCCATCATGCATAAAGTCCCAAAAATAGAGATTTTTACCGATGGTGCCTGCCGAGGAAATCCAGGTCCTGGAGCCTGGGCAGCTCTCCTTCGGTATCAAGGGAAAGAAAAGACCATTTTTGGGACTGAAAATTCTACTACCAATAATCGTATGGAGTTAATGGCGGCTATTCAAGCTTTAATGGTAGTAAAAAAACCTTGTGAAATATTACTTAGCACCGATTCACAATACGTACAAAAAGGTATTACTGAATGGTTACCTCAGTGGCAACGGCGATCGTGGCTCACTGCAAATAAAAAACCTGTTAAGAATTCTGATTTATGGAAAGAATTAGCTACACAAGCAGAACGTCATCAAATTCGATGGGAATGGGTAAAAGGACATAATGGTCATCCAGAAAATGAGCGGGTAGATAGCTTAGCTAATGCGGCCTTGGATAAGCTTTTAAAGTAATTAATTTATGCTCTGAAAAAAATAGAGAATATACCCACAACAAGAGAGTTTGAAAAGTGGTTCGTATAGGAACAACCAATATCCAATATTTAAGAAACTGAGAACTGCAAATAAAGCGAAAATCCCAATAAACGGATAAAGAAAATTCAATCTTTTAAATAATAAGCATCCATCAACGCTCGTCGATAAACAAGAGGTGCCTTTATTTCATCTTCAAATTCAACGTATTCCCAAGCATCCGCATTGCTCAACAGGCGACGCAATAATAGATTATTCAATGCATGGCCTGATTTATAGCCACTAAATGCACCAATGAGGCTATGTCCTAATAAATAAAGATCTCCTACGGCATCAAGAATCTTATGGCGAACAAATTCATCCTCGTAACGTAAACCATCTTCATTTAATACCCTGTATTCGTCAACGACTACCGCATTATCAAGACTTCCACCTAAAGCGAGTCGTACTTCACGTAATTTTTCATAATCCGCCATAAAACCAAATGTGCGTGCGCGACTAACCTCTTTAATGTATGAAGTTGTCGAAAAATCAATACTGGCCTTTTGGCTACGATTTTGAAAAAGAGGATGATTAAAATCAATTTCAAAGGAAACCTTAAATCCATCGAACGGTTCAAACGAAGCCCATTTATCACCTTCTGTTACCTTAAGTGCCTGTTTAATTCTGATGAAACGTTTAAAAGCACTTTGTTCTTCAATACCCGCTGATTGAATCAAAAAAATGAAGGGACCTGCGCTTCCATCCATAATGGGAATCTCTGAAGCAGTAATATCAACATACGCATTATCAATACCTAAACCTGCCATAGCCGACATTAAGTGTTCTATAGTCGCCACCCTAACTCCATTTTTCAGTAAAGTAGTTTGTAAGGTAGTTTCGCCGACATGTTCAGCACAAGCTTGAACTTCAACAATAGGATTAAAATCTATCCGTCGAAAAATAATTCCGGTATTAATAGGGGCAGGTCGCAAAGTTAAAATTGCTGTCTCACCACTATGCAATGTGATACCCGCCGCTTTAATAACGTTTTTTAAAGTACGTTGTTTTAGCGCACGGGATGTATGAATTGAATTGTTTTTTCTGGACACCCTTAAGAAACCTCTTCTTGTCTTCGTAAAAAAGCTGGGATATCAAAATATTCAATATCGGCAGCAGAATTATCTACTGTAGATTTACTTGGTGTAATATTACCTTGTTTACGTAACACCGTAGGACGTTCTAACTGATGATAATCTAAACTTCCATCAGCAGCTCTAACAAGACTTGCATCTCCTGCGCCGCTCGGTACTCCAGCGGAAAGATGGCCTTGCAGACCAGTTATCACTATGGTAACACGTAACTCCTCACACATTTCAGAATCTATTACCGTACCAATAACAACATTGGCTTCTTCTGAAGTGAATTTCTTAATAACTTCACCAACTTCCCCAAATTCTCGCATCGATAAGTCCGGGCCTGCTGTTATATTAACAAGTACTCCTCGTGCACCGGCTAGATCGATATCTTCTAATAATGGACTGCCAATTGCAGCTTCTGCTGCTAAACGAGCTCGTTCAGCACCTGTCCCTATCCCGGTACCCATCATTGCCATGCCCATTTCTGACATCACTGTCTTAACATCGGCAAAATCGACATTTATTAAACCAGTACGGGTTATTAAAGCAGCAATCCCTTTGACAGCGCCAAATAATACATCATTTACTGCCTTAAATGCATCTAAAAAACTAATATCCTTATCTAAAACACTCATTAGTTTATTATTGGGGACAGTAATTAAGGAATCGACATACTGACTGAGTTGTTTAATCCCTTCTTCTGCTAAACGCAAACGCTTCTTACCTTCAATCTCAAACGGTTTAGTAACCACAGCAACGGTTAAAATTTTCATTTGCTTAGCAATTTCAGCAACTACTGGGGCAGCGCCCGTACCTGTTCCACCACCCATTCCTGCGGTGATAAAAACCATATTTGCACCCTCTAATGCCGCGCGAATACGCTCTCTATCGGCTTCTGCTGCTTGGCGGCCAATTTCAGGATTTGCTCCAGCCCCTAAACCTTTAGTGATTTGCTGCCCTAATTGTAACAAGCACTCCGCTGAGGAATTTCTCAATGCCTGAGCATCGGTGTTGGCACAAATAAACTCAACGCCGGTAATATCTTGTGCCAACATATGTTCAAGGGCATTCCCACCACCGCCTCCAACACCAATGACTTTTATAATAGCATTTTGTATGGGGGCATTGTGGGAATCAAATTCGATGCTCATAGTTAACTCCTAAGAATTTCAGTATTATTTAAAAATTTTCGCATAACCAATTTTTTATACGTGCTATTCTTTTACCAAATAAAACATTAGGTTTTCGCTGTTCACATTGTTGTTGATAGCCATATAGTAGTAACCCTGTACTCGTTGCATACATTCCATTCGTGGTAACTTCGTTATTCCCTGTAATATATTGAGGATGACCCAGCCTTACAGGTAACTTAAAAATTTTCTCTGCCAATTCAACACTACCACTGACATTAGATGCACCACCAGTCAATACCACTCCTGCTGCCAGAAATTCTTCAAAACCACTACGATATAATTCTGCTTTTACTAAATGGAAAAGCTCTTCATAACGTGGCCCTACTACTTCTGCTAAAGAACGTTTGGTCAATGTGCGACCAGGACGATCCCCCACTCCAGATACTTCAACTAGCTCATCTGGATTTGCAAGCTCTGGCAAAGCACAGGCATGTCTTCTTTTAATTTGTTCAGCACTTTGTGTCGGTGTTCTTAATGCAACGGCAATATCATTCGTGACTTGATCGCCGGCAATAGGAATAACCGATGTAAAACGTATCGCACCTTCGGTGAATATAGCGATATCTGTTGTTCCTCCGCCAATGTCTATCAAACACACACCCAATTCTTTTTCATCTTCAGTTAATACTGATTGGCTCGAAGCAAGTTGTTCTAAAATTATTTCTGTCACTTCTAAACCACAGCGCTGGATACATTTAATAATATTTTGCGCCGCACTTACCGCACCCGTTACCATATGTACCTTGGCTTCTAAACGCACACCAGACATACCTATAGGTTCCCGGATTCCCTCTTGACTATCTATAATAAATTCTTGGGGTAAAATATGTAATATTTTTTGATCCGCAGGGATGGCAACTGCTTTTGCTGCATCAATAACCCGTTCAACATCTGCATGCGTCACTTCTTGGTTTTGAATCGCAACAATTCCATGAGAATTCAAACTTCGAATATGATTTCCAGCAATACCCGTATACACACTTCGCACTGGGCTCCCTGCCATTGCTTCTGCTTCACCTACCGCTTGCTGAATTGAATCAACCGTTGCGTCAATATTTACTACGACACCTCGCTTTAATCCTAATGAAGGATAAATTCCCATACCGATAATTTCAATTCCATTGGGCTTTACTTCTCCTACTAAGGCATTAACCTTGGACGTACCAATATCCAAACCTACAATCAAATTCTTAATCGGTTTCTTTGCCATATTATTTCACCTTCAATTAAATTCTCTAGATCTTTCAAACTTCATCATTAGTTTCATTGTTGGATATCGTTCATTACTTTATTTTTGACTGAATTTTTTCATAAACACAAAGCACACTGTTTGCAAAAGTTTGTTGTTATAAGTCATAAATAATTTTTCTAAGCAATTCGTTTCTTAAATTTTACTGCCATACCATGGGCGTAACGGAGATCCACATAATCTACCATAGATATTTTACTTGCAATAACATCAGGATAAACATCGACCAAACGTTCTATTTGGATATTAGGTTGGCTAGGACTTAAATATATGCTTAGACCATTATCCAATTTTAGATACCAATATTGTTGATCCACTAGTTTTAATAGTTTAATCTTTAAATTTAATTGTTTAAATAGTGGATTTAATGTGGTATAGGTTTGTAATAAATATTTCTGCTGACCAACTGGCCCCACAAACATTGGTAGGTTTAATTCTCCAAGACCTTCATCTGGACTAAAAATATTCCCCTGTTCATCTAATAAACTCTGCTTATCTATAAAAGCAATTGGTTTCTTAGTAGTAAAGCTTACAGTTAATGTATCCGGCCAGTATCGTTTAATGCTTACGCTAGCTATCCACGGAAGTTGTAAAATTTGTTCTTTTAATCCCTGACTATCTAAACGAAAAAACCCCTTTGCAACAAATGGCAGAATAATTTGTTGCAAATAACTTTGCTTAACATAAGTTAAATCACCGCCAATCTTAATATTTTTAATCGGAAAACAATGAGGGTTGGTTAATTTTTGCCACAATAAGATACAACTTAATATCAGTAAAAGACTCAATGAAAACTTAAAAAACCATCCCTTTGAAGGCAATTGAGCGCTTAAACGAAGCAATTTAGATTTATCGCGTTGCCGTTGGAAACGTGGGTTCTCAGCTGCTTTCCCATTTTTAACCATCACTTAGCCATCAGAAATACAAGAAATCAAAGGGGATAATAATCTATATAGTATGTTTCTGCCAGTTTTACTGGCTGAACAAAACTTAATAATATTTTAGTATACACTGCCCACTAGGAGCTTGAAGGACGTATATTTTTAAATACATTCATTTGTAGTGGTTCAAACTTAATGTGACAGTTACCCGTTTTTTCAGTCGTGCTTACTGTCAGTTGAAGTTAAGACTGTCAACTTTTTCCTGCCAGATTTTTTTACCCTCAAAAAATGTTT
>JBDLTN010000082.1:0-7598 GCA_039805785.1 Pseudomonadota bacterium
ATAACGAGGAAAGACCCCATGAAGCTTTAAATAATCAAACACCCATATACTATTCTCAATGCCTAAATAAAAATTCCTCTATTTAAAAACTGGGGTAAGTTTGGGAGGTTTACATCAGGTAAAGCAAAGCGACGATAAAAACTTCCTTTAGATCGCTCAATTCGTGTATACCCCTCCCCATCTTCAGTGCGCATCGTCTCTCTCTCACCTTTAATTGTTAAAATTCCATTTTCCATAGAAATTTCAATATTCTTCGGATCGACGCCTGGAATATCTGCAAAAAGTACAAAACGCGTAGATTCTTCTTTAATGTCCACTGCGGGTGCCCAATGGCTAGTTTCAACCATGGAATTATCTTCCCGTTGATGACTGGGATCAAAAAGCTGATCCCATTCTTGGGATAGTCGGTGTAATTGATGGAATAATGAAGGGGATCGATATCGTATAATACTTGGCATAAACTCTTCCTCCTTGTTTAAGTTAGTAGTTTAACTCAAAACACGACTCATTTGATCAGTTCATGCTATTTTTCCAGCTCTTAGACAGGAATACTGGTTTAATAGAGATACTGGCTTGTTTCTGGTAAAGTAAAAACTTTATTATTTTTACTATAAAACAAAATTTATGTCCTATTATCAATATCATATCTTCATATGCATTAATTTACGGGAAAATAATAAAGATTGTTGTGCTAAACGCGGTGCTAAGCCCTTATTGGATTATTTAAAAAATAAAATAAAACAATTGACTGAAAACCAGCAACTAAAAATTAGGGTAAGTCACTCAGGGTGTTTAGGCCGATGTAGTTTAGGTCCGCTAATGGTAATTTATCCGGAAAGTACCTGGTATCACTATCAAACTCAACATGATATTGACGAAATTTTTGAGCAACAGTTAATTAAAAAACAAAAAGCACATCGATTACTTTTAGCTAATGAAAAATAATTTTTTAGATCTGATACATCCTCGCTATTGGCCTACTTGGTTAGGATTAGGAATTTTATACCTCATCACAAAGCTTCCCTATCGTTTACAAATTCAATTTGGTAAAAATTTAGGTCGTATCTCCTATTATTTGCTAAAAAAATTTCGACATATTGCAGAAACTAATTTAAGACTTTGTTTTCCAGAATTATCCAATAAAGAACAAAAAAACTTACTAAAAAAACAGTTCCAATCCTTAGGTATGGGACTCGTTGAATCTGCCATGGCTTGGTGGATGCCAGACCATAAACTAGACTCTCTCATTCACGTGCAAGGATTAGATCATTTACAAGAAGCACTCGCCAGAAAAAAAGGGGTACTTATTTTAAGTGCTCATTTTACCTGTTTGGATATCTGTGGGCGTCTTTTTTCTAACATTTTTCCCATGCATGTTGTTTACCGTGAGCAAAAAAACCAAGTGATCGATAAATTATTAAAACAACATCGTCACTTTAACTGGATGCAACCCATACATCGTCACGCCATACGTCAAATTATTAAAACGTTGAAACAAAATAAAGCTATTTGGTATGCAGCCGATCAAGATTATGGGCCTACACACAGCATTTTTCAGCTATTTTTTAATATTCCTGCAGCTACGATTACAACACCAAGTCGCTATGCTCATCAAACTGGAGCAGAAGTGGTCATTTTATTTTATCACCGTCTTACAAAAAGCAAAGGTTACCAAATTACTATAGGACCTATTTTGGAAAATTTTGCTCAGGGAGATGATTGTCAAGATATGCTGCGTTTTAACCAATTATTAGAACAGGCTATTCGGGCTAACCCCGATCAATATCTTTGGATACATCGCCGTTTTAAGACACGCCCTCAAGGTGACCCCTATCTCTATTAAGAATAATCATGAACTATAAATTTTTCGGTGGAATATTACTTATTATTGGTACCAGCATAGGAGGAGGGATGTTAGCTCTACCTATTGCTACTGCGCAATTAGGCTTTATCAATGCCTTAATTTTTTTAGTCATATGCTGGGCTATGATGACCGCAGCTGCATTGCTCATTTTAGAAGTTAATCTTTGGCATAGCATAAACAGTAATTTAATTAGTATGGCTAAAACAACCTTAGGCAAATTGGGTCAAATTATTGCATGGCTTAGCTATCTTTTATTGCTATATGCCTTACTGGCAGCTTATATCGCAGGTGGAGGCGATTTTTTAAAGCATCTTTTATTAACATTTCATTTGAATTTATCCTTAAAAATTTCTGCAGCATTATTTGCAGGCTTGTTAAGTTTAATCGTTTATAAAGGATTAGGATCGGTCGATTATGTTAATAGAGGTTTAATGATAAGCAAGTTATTATCCTTTATTTTATTAATAATTTGTATTTTTCCTTTTATTTCTACTCGATATTTATTTAATTTGGAAAACTCATATCAGCTTGGTATTATTTTGAGTAGCGCTACCGTTATTATGACCTCATTTGGCTTTGCGGTTATAGTCCCTAGTTTACGCACATATTTTAACAATGATTTATCTATGTTACGTCGAGCTATTCTGATTGGTAGTTTAATTCCATTATTCTGTTATATTTTGTGGGAATTAACCATTATGGGCGCCATCCCCATACACGGAAATTCCGGTTTATTATTCATGTATCACTCAGGACATTCTACTAGCGACTTAATAGCCGCCTTGAATCATTTACTAGATAATCGATTAGTTAATTTTTTAGCAAAAATATTCACTTCAATATGCTTTGCCACCTCCTTTTTAGGTGTCGCTCTAAGTTTATTTGATTTTTTTAGTGATGGATTGCAAATTGAAAAAAAAGGGTTAAAAAAATTGCTTCTCTATGCACTTACTTTTTTTCCTCCATTATTCATTGCTAATCATTACCCGCATGCTTTTATCATGGCTTTATCGTATGCAGGAGTACTTTGTGCCATTTTATTAATACTGCTTCCCGCTATGATGGCCTGGAGTGGTCGTTATATTAAAAAATGCGCTTTAGGATATCAAGTTTCTGGAGGAAAGCCTTTATTACTTAGTTTAATGATAATGGCATTATTTATTATTATTCTCAGTCTCACTCTTCATTAAAAATATATGAATATAAAACAGTTTGGCGGTATTCTATTAATTACTGGGAATGCAATAGGGGGCGGAATGTTAGCTTTACCCCTTGCAACTGCCCAATCAGGCTTTTTATATTCATCACTTTTTTTGATAGCTTGTTGGGGGATCATGCTAGCTGGCGGCTTGCTTATTTTAGAAGTAAATCTCTGGTTCCCTCCTAATAGCCATTTAATTTCAATGGCACGCGCAACTTTAGGAATTCCAGGAGAGATCATTGCCTGGTTATGTTATTTATTATTGTTATACGCCTTGCTAGCAGCCTATATTGCGGGTGGTTCAGATTTTTTACATGGTTTATTACAAAAAATAAATCTTCATTTTTCAACAATGGTTTCCAGCGTCTTATTTGTATTTATTTTAGGTCCTATTGTTTATAAAGGCATGCATTCGGTGGATTTGATGAATCGAATTCTTATGGGAGGGAAATTACTAATTTTCCTTCTTCTAGTACTATGTCTATTCCCTTTTATATCAGCCAAACAATTAACACAAGGAAATTTCCAATATTTGCCAAAAAGTTTGAGTATCATCATTACATCGTTTGGCTTTGCAGCCATTATTCCAAGTTTACGTAGTTATTTTCATAGTAATGTTAAACAATTACGTCAAGTTATTATTTTAGGGAGTATAATTCCTCTTATTTGTTATATTCTCTGGAATGGGGCTATTATGGGAGTTATTCCTATCAATAAACTTTTAACGATTGCCCAATCTAGTCAATCTACTAGTCACTTAACCAACACATTAAGTTATTTATTGAATAAAAATAGTATAACTATATTTGCTTGGATTTTTACATCGATATGCTTAGCTACTTCTTTTTTAGGTGTTGGCATTAGTTTATCTGACTTCTTATTTGATGGTCTTGCCTTCAACCAAACAGAAAAAAATAAATTTATCGTATATTTACTTACTTTCTCTCCCCCTCTATTGGTAGTTTTATTTCACCCTGCCTCATTTATGCTGGCATTGAATTATGCAGGCATATGGTGTGGTATTTTACTGGCTTTGCTTCCGGCACTCATGGCATGGTCGGGGCGTTATAGACTTCAAACTAATGCTTCCTATCGTGTCTTGGGCGGAAAAAATTTATTAAGTTTGCTGATTCTGTCCTCCTCTATTATTATTGCGCATGCGATTATAGTTGATGTTTTCTGATTTGTTATACAAGTTTTTATTTTTCAAATATTCCTTATCATGCGGTAAATGGGAAAATTTTTAATGTCTTACCAAAAAAAATATGCAGATGCCATTCGTTTTTTAAGCATAGATGCTGTGGAAAAAGCTAATTCAGGCCACCCTGGAATGCCCATGGGAATGGCTGACATTGCAACCGTCCTTTGGAGAGAATTTTTAATTCATAATCCTAATAACCCTAATTGGAGCAATCGTGATCGTTTTATTTTATCCAATGGTCATGGATCAATGTTGCATTATGCATTACTTCATTTAACCGGCTATGACCTTCCATTAACTGAAATTAAAAGATTTCGCCAATTACATTCAAAAACTCCCGGGCATCCTGAAGTAGGTTTAACTCCCGGCATAGAAACAACGACAGGGCCACTCGGCCAAGGATTCGCAAATGCTGTCGGTATGGCCTTAGCAGAAAAAAATTTGGCTGCTCATTTTAATCAACCTTCCCATACCATTATCGATCATTTCACTTATGTATTTCTGGGTGATGGTTGTTTAATGGAAGGTATTTCTCATGAGGCGGCTTCTTTGGCAGGCTGTTTAGGTTTAGGTAAATTAATTGCTTTTTGGGATGATAATAACATTTCTATTGATGGCAATGTTTCAGGCTGGTTTCAAGATAATACTCCCGAGCGTTTTAAAGCTTATCATTGGCATGTTATCCCTGATATTGATGGTCACAATCCAAACCAAATCAAACTAGCTATCGAAAATGCACGTGCTATTACCGATAAACCAAGCTTGCTTTGTTGTAAAACTAAAATTGCTTTTGGTGCTCCAAATTTAGTTGATAGTCATCAAGCACATGGAGCAGCATTAGGTGAAAAAGAGGTGGCTGCCACTCGGCATGCATTAAAATGGAATTATCCAGCTTTTGAAATACCTAAAGATATTTACCTGGCCTGGGATGCTCGTTCTAAAGGAGAGGCTCTAGAAAAGTCTTGGGAAGAAAAATGGAATACCTATCAAACCGTTTATCCTGAACTTGCCAAAGAGTACCAGCGCAGAATTCATCGAAAATTACCACTGAATTGGGAAGAAAAAACCAAAAAAATTATCGAAAATGTTTATAAAAATCCAGCAGAAAAAATAGCAACACGTAAAGCCTCTCAAAATGCATTAAATGCCTTTGCCCCTCTTTTACCAGAAATATTAGGTGGATCTGCAGATCTGACAGAATCCAATTCTACCCTATGGAAAGGATCTAAGGTTTTAACTAAAGAACACCCATCGGGTAATTACATTCACTATGGTGTCCGGGAATTCGGTATGTCTGCCATGATGAATGGCATAGCCCTCCATGGAGGATTCATTCCTTACGGAGGAACTTTTCTAGTCTTTAGTGATTATGCACGAAATGCTGTTCGTTTATCTGCATTAATGAAACAACATGTCATTTTTATTTATACTCACGATTCGATAGGTCTAGGCGAAGACGGTCCAACTCACCAACCTATAGAACATATTAACAGCTTAAGACTTATCCCGAATCTTGCAGTTTGGCGGCCTTGTGACGCATTAGAAACCACAATTGCCTGGCAACAAGCTTTGCAACATTTAGGCCCCACTTGTTTATTACTCACTCGACAGGCTTTACCCTCGCAAACACATCAACAAGAGACCTTGCAATCTATTCATCGCGGCGCTTATATTCTTTTTGATAGCCCATCTACACCAGAAGCCATTATCATAGCAACAGGCTCTGAAGTCAGCTTAGCCGTAAATGCTGCGCAAGTTTTAAATCAACAAGGCAGACAAATCAGAGTAGTCTCTATGCCTTCCGCTGATCGCTTTGAACAGCAAGATTTAACCTATAGAGCTAAAATCCTACCTCAATCGATCCCACGCATTGCTATAGAAGCAGGAAATAAAGACTTTTGGTATCGATATGTAGGTCATGAAGGTAAAGTAATCGGACTTGATCAGTTTGGCGAATCTGCGCCCGCTATAGATGTCTTTAAAAATTTTGGATTTACGACTGAGAATGTTATTAAAACACTAAATCAATTATTAGCTGGTTAAGCTATGGGGAGTTACTATGACGACACGTATTGCTATCAATGGTTATGGCCGTATAGGCCGTAATATTTTAAGAGCTTTTTTTGAAAACCCTAAGCAGCATAATATCGAAATTGTTGCAATAAATGACTTAGGTAATATCGATATTAATGCGCATCTGACCCGCTATGATACTACCCATGGAAAATTTTCCGGCACTATAGCTATAGATAAGGATTGCTTAATTATAAATGGGCAACGGATAAAAACCTTTTCAGAACGCGATCCAGAAAATTTACCTTGGCGAGAACTTGAGGTCGATGTTGTACATGAATGTACAGGACTATTTACGTCACCTGAGAAAGCAGGAAAACATATCAAAGCAGGTGCAAAAAAAGTCATTATTTCCGCTCCTGCGGGCAACGAGGTTGATGCCACTATTGTTTATGGAGTTAACCACCACAACTTAAAAAGTAGCGATACCATCATTTCTAATGCTTCTTGTACAACCAATTGTTTGGCTCCTCTGGCCAAAGTTTTACATGAAAACCTAGGGATTATTCATGGTTTAATGACTACAATCCATGCTTATACTAACGATCAAGTCCTTATCGACACTTATCATCCTGATATGTATCGAGCACGATCAGCAACTCATTCCATGATTCCCGCTAAAACAGGGGCAGCTTCAGCGCTCGGTTTAGTACTCCCTGAACTAGCTGGAAAACTTGATGGCTTAGCCATACGTGTTCCTACGATAAACGTATCATTAGTAGATTTAAGTTTTCAAGCAAAGCGCACGACGACAACTCAAGAAGTGAATGCAATCTTAAAAAAAGCCTCTGAAAACGCTGAGCTCAAAGGTTTACTCAATTACAATGAAGAACCACTGGTTTCTATCGACTATAATCACAACCCCGCATCTTCCATAGTAGATGCACCACAAACTCGTGTCATAGGCGATTTTGTCAAGGTTCTTGCCTGGTATGACAATGAATGGGGATTCTCCAATCGGATGCTGGATGTGACTGATGCATTGATGAATGCAGCTTAATTTATTGAGAAAAATCAATTTAACCCTTAAATTGACTTAGGATTTCAAGATTTTTTGATAATCTAACCAACTTAAAATCCTAAATTCAGGGGGAAAGCTATACTTTTATCGGAAATATTGTATAGATATAGCCAAATAATGTTATAGTATTAGGTTCAATTTCGCTCAATAAACAGAGAATTCATATGGCACGAGTTACAGTTGAAGATTGTTTAAAGAAGGTTAAAAATCATTTCGAGTTAGTTATTATAGCCTCAAA
>JBDLTN010000083.1:0-7567 GCA_039805785.1 Pseudomonadota bacterium
GTTTTAACTGACTTTCAAATAAATCTCCCGCTACTGACGCGAAACTAGTCAGCAACACCAATAGCCAAAGTTGACTAAGCGTTGGCTTTGGTCCTTGGAAAAAATATTGGATGCACATTGCTGAAAGAAAAGTAACTAATAATCCTATAATAAAACCTTCCCAAGTTTTTTTAGGACTCAAGGTTGGCGCTAAGAGATGTCGACCCCATAGACGCCCACCGAGATACGCGGCCGTATCCAATAACCAAACTATCAACAACATAAACAATAAGTAAATCGGTGTCAGTTGCAATCTTTGTAATGACACCCAACATAAACTAATAATCAACCAACCCAAAATCGCACTGATAACGGGAGTAATCATCGGCAATTTAGGTTGACTGCGCGCCCAAACCAGATATACCGTTAAGAATAACCAAAAAATTAAACCGCAATACAAAATCCAAGCATAGCTTAAATAAGGCAAAATGAAGAATAAGATGGCCGCTTGTATGCCTACGTATAATAAGCGCTGAGATACAACGGAGTAGGCACTCAAAGGCGCCCATTCCCATGCCGCTAGTAACATAATAACTGCAGTGATGAGTTTGAAATAAAATTCCGATGTATAAAAAATTCCAATTATTACTAAAGGAATCAATATCAGTGCTGTTAAAATTCTAAGTTTAAGCATTTATTTTTGCGAGTTGTTCACTAATACATCCAAATCGCCGTTCTCGTTTCCTATAAAAATCCAACGCTTTATTCAGCTCAACTTCATCGAAATCCGGCCATAAGACATCGGTAAAATACAATTCAGTATAAGCCAACTGCCACAACAAGAAATTACTTATTCGATATTCGCCACTGGTGCGAATTAAAAGATCCACCGCTGGTAAATCCGATAAACTTAAATAATCAGCAAATACTTCTCGAGTTAATATCTCGTGCTTTAGTTCACCGGCTTTAACTTGATCCAAAATTTTCTGGGCGGCCTGCACAATATCCCATTGACCACTATAATTGACAGCAATGACCAATTGCAGACCGGTATTTTCAGCCGTTAATGCTTGAGATCGATCGATCCATTCACGTAGTGGCTGATTAAAACCATCCAAATGACCGACCATTCTTAATTTTACATTGTTTTTAGCGAGTTTATCGATTTCGTTTTGCAAGGTATTAAGAAATAATGTCATCAAATAGTTGACTTCTTGTTCAGGACGCTGCCAATTTTCACTACTGAAGGCAAATAAGGTAAGGGCTTCAATTCCCCTTTCGCCACAAAGTTTAATGACCTTGCGCACGGATTTCACACCTTCTTGATGACCTAACACCCGAGGTAAATGCCGATGTTTCGCCCAACGACCATTTCCATCCATAATAATAGCGATATGGCGTGGATGTTTTTGTGCCTGAACATTGTCTGGAGTTGACATAGAATGATGAGATTAAATTTGCATTAACTCTTCTTCTTTGGTCTTTGCTAGTTTTTCTACTTCTGCAATATTTTGATCAGTCATTTTTTGTATCCCATCCTTAGCACGGCGTTCTTCATCTTCAGTGATGAGCTTTTTCTTAATTAATTCCTTAAGTTGTTGATTGGCATCTTGACGATAGTTGCGAATCGACACACGGGCATCCTCAGCTTCTTGTTTGACTAGTTTACTCATATCCCGACGCCGTTCTTCGGTTAACATCGCTAAGGGAACGCGAATAACATTACCGGCTGTTAGAGGATTTAAACCTAAATTCGATTGAATAATGGCTTTTTCAATAATCGGAATTGAGGCTTTTTCCCATGGCGTCACTAACAAGGTTCGAGCATCGGCAACGGTGATGCTTGCGACATGATTCAACGGCACTTCTTTACCGTCATATTGAGGAATACGTAATTGCTCTAATAAACTGGGATGTGCCCTGCCCGTTCTTAGCTTAGCTAAGTTTACCTTTAACGCTTCCAATGCCTTTTTCATACCTTGTTCAGTTGTTAATTTTATCGATCCTATCATATCTAATTCCTCTTACTCACTAATGTACCTTTTTCTGTGCCTTGTAGAATATCAACCAAAGCATTTTTGCATTTAATATTAAAGACAAGTATGGGTAAATCATGATCGCGGCATTGAGTAAATGCACCTAAATCCATGATACCTAGTTCTTGTTCTAAGGCCTTTTCATAGCTCACATGGGAATATAACACAGCTTTGGGATCCTTTTTGGGATCGGCATTGTAAATCCCATCAACATGCGTTGCTTTGAGCAATAATTCAGCACCGATCTCAATACCACGCAAACTTGCAGCAGAGTCAGTACTGACTAAAGGATTTCCGGTTCCACCCGCGAAGATAACGATGTAACCTTTTTCGAGATAGCGAATCGCTTTGTGGCGTTCAAATAAAGGAGCAAAGCCACCGATAGGAATCGCCGACATAATTTTAGCAATCTTTTTATGCTTCTCGAGTGCATCACGCAACGCCAAGGCATTGATCACTGTACCCAGCATACCCATTTGATCGCCCGTAATTCTATCGATACCGTTGCGCGCTAATACTTCGCCACGGAAAAGATTACCACCACCCACGACAACACCTATCTGCACACCTAAATCTGCTGCAGCAACAATATCGGATACAATCCGGTTAAGCTCTTTAGGATCGAGCATCTCTGAAGTTTCTCGGTGGAGTGCTTCCCCACTGAGTTTAAGCAAAACACGTCGATACTTTAATGAATGAGCCATGATAAAATAATAGGTTCAAAGAGATGAGATAATAACCTATGCTGCGCACTGTTTCTAGCGTTTATTAATCATTGCAAATTTAAATGACAGCATTTCACATGCATTATTTAACCGTTTTGCATTTGCTTATTTAAATAGCCTGCTAAGCTCTGCCGAGTTTATAATTTCAACTCGATGTTCAAGCCTAGCGATACTATCTTGGACTTCATCCTGATGTAATTTATCGGCCATTGCCGCATGAATATCGGTTTGTCTTTCTAAGACATCCCAAAGTTTTTCTAACCATGTCTTTACCATTTTTTCTTTTAAGGGTGGGTAGTTTTTTTTCATCTCAGGCCAATAAAGCTGCCAATTCAACTCAAAATATCCCTTTAATAAGGGCCTCAGCATTTCTAAGGTTTGTGCAATGAGTGCATGATGACTTCCTTTTAAAGGTAAACTTGATATTAAGTTAGTGTTTAATTGGATTTGTTCTTTATCAGGTTGCGCAATGATTCGCATTAAATTTTCCATTAATTGGGGTGCGCATTCTTTTAGAGGCGCTATTTTATCGTCCATTGGGTCCATCAATAAACCATTTTCCCAGGTTTCAGGTTCACCAGTATCCACTTTATCCAGAATAATAAAACTATGGCCTCGCATACTCTTTAAGTTTTCTGTCGGCTGCCATTGTAAGTTTTCGGCCTGCATCCAAGTTAATGAGGCCTTTTTACCATTAATGAGCAATTGGTTAAATACCACCGCCACTTGTTCATAGCAACGTCCAACTTGCAGCGCTTCCGCTAGAGCACTATGGATGATACGTATAATCAGTAATCGCATAATAATATCAAGTGGAATGGCTACAAGTTCATTTTCTATGGTGCAAAGCAGATCTTGCAGCACAGCAATTCGATAATAATCCGCATGCTTTTTTTCCATAAAGATGCGCTGCTTGCTTGTTGCTGAGGGAATCTTTCGGATTTCCAATCCGGTGCGCCATAAATTAGGGTTTGTTTAACATAGTCATTGATCTGTGATAAATCTTCGAGTGTAAATGATTCATTAGCGGTATCTTTGTCATTCAATATGAAATCATATTTTCGCTTAAGTAAGTTTTTTTGAGGTAATACTGATCTTTGGACCAAATTTTTTTCTATTTCCAATAATGCTTGCCAAAGTTTTACTGTTGATTGCTGACAAATTAGATCAACTGCTTTTTTATTCTCAGCATTGCGTAAATGAAAATTTATTTTGGGTTGTTGAAAAAGAAACTTTAAAATTTGATTATGACCTTTTTCGGAAACTATATGTAAAGCCGTATTATCTTTGGCATCGCGACTATTTAACGTATAAGCATCGCAATACTGCTGAACACGCTGTAGATTTCCTTGCGCAACGGCTACTCGAAAATTAATTGCTTTTCTTTTTTGTTCTTGAGAAATAATAGCATTAACATTATTGTTAGGCATAAATAAATTCCTTTTTCTCTAAAAAAATAACGCGTGTTTTATAAAAATAAAAACATTTTTTTTTAGCAACAATCAAGCCACTTTAATTTTAAGAATGATAAAAAGCAAAAAAGAATGGTTAGCCAACAAGATTCATCATGACGAGCTCACGTAGAGAGCGTGGCAATCCATAGAATTTTAATAGATATCAACACTGATCTTTAAAAAATCAGTGTTGACATAAGGAATTTAAGAAGAATTTTTAACCTGAGCCATCACTGCTTCAGCGAAATCTTCACTGGGTTTTTCTATTCCCTCACCCACTGCATAACGCACAAAACTTCTGATCTCTGCTCCGGCATCCCTTAATAACTGTCCAACGCGCAGATCCGGATCTTTTACAAATGCTTGACCTAATAAACTCATTTCATCGCGGAATTTATTTAATCGTCCTTCGACTATCTTATCGATAACCGCTTGCGGTTTACCACTGCCCTGGGATTGCGCCATAATAATTTCTCGCTCTTTTGCGATAATTTGTTCAGCAATCTCATCCGCTGAAATAACCACTGGGTTATTGGCAATAATATGTAAAGCTAAGTCTTTAGCGAGTTGTTCATCCCCACCTTTTAATTGCACAATAGCGCCAATACGGCCCATATGGACATACGCCCCCAAAACTGCATCCGCTTGCGCAGGCACAAGCTGTAAACGTCTAAGCTGAATATTCTCGCCTAATTTGGCTACTAAGGCTTCACGCGCCTTTTCCACGGTTTCGCCATCGTTCAACATCAAGTTTGAGAGCGTCTCTACCGTTGCGATTTGCTGATCTAATGCGCATTGCGCCGTTTTTTCGGCAAATTGCTTGAAATTTTCATCACGAGCGACAAAGTCGGTCTCACAATTGACTTCTAAAATGATAGCAGGGCCGCTCACTGTTTTAGTTTTAATGACGATTAAACCTTCAGCAGCAATACGCCCTGATTTCTTTTCCGCTTGAATTTGACCGGATTTACGCATCGCGTCGCTCGCCGCATCCAGGTTACCACCCGCCGCAGCTAAAGCTTTTTTACAATCCATCATGCCAGCGCCCGTTCGAGCGCGTAACGCCTGAACCATAGCCGCCGTTATTATTGTTGTTGTCATGTGCTTATTCCTTTTTTCCTTCTGTAGATTGCGTTGATTCCACTACAGATTCTTGAGTTTCGGCTTTTTCCATTTCGGTGGCTGTTATGTCAGTAGGTTTTTTAGCCGCTGCGCGCGCTTCTAAAACGGTATCCGCAACCATCTGCGTATACAGTGTAATCGCACGTGCTGCATCGTCATTACCTGGAATGATGTAATCAATACCTTCGGGAGAATGGTTGGTATCAATAATACTAACCACCGGTATCTTTAACTTTTGTGCTTCACAAATAGCAATATGCTCATAGCCTCTATCAATCACAAATAAGGCATCCGGTAAGCCGCTCATGTCTTTAATACCGCCTAAGGCGCGCTCCAACTTATCCATTTGTCGCTGTAAATTCAGTGCTTCTTTTTTAGTCAATTGGTTAAAGCTGCCATCTTGGCTTTGTGCTTCTAACTCTTTAAGTCGCTTAATTGACTGACGGATAGTCCGATAATTTGTTAACAAACCACCTAACCAGCGATGGTTAACGTAAGGCATACCACAGCGTATGGCTTGTTCTTTAACTAAATCCTGCGCAGCACGTTTAGTTCCAACAAAGAGGATCTTACTCCCTGGACGCGCGGCTACTTTGGCAATATAGTTTAACGCTTGCGTGATATATTCTCGCGTTTTTTCTAGATCGATGATGCTAATTCCGTTGCGCACGCCGTAGATATAAGGAGCCATTTTCGGCTCACGAAAACAGGTACGATGACCGAAATGCACACCTGCTTCAAATAACTGTCTTAATGTTGCTGTTGTTGACATCTTTTATAATCTCCTGGGTTAAACCTCCACCTAAATATCGCCGCAAAAAACCAGTTTTTTGCGATCTACTATCTGAAGACTCTGTTTGAGCAGAGCCACCCTCAAATAATTTTTGGATATTCGGTGTGTGAAATAATCGCTTTTCAGCGCGGTGTTTTATACCATAGAATGACTAGTTGCAGCAACAACCAACCCAGCCAGCGCCGGCATCTACCAAGGAGTCAACCATGCCCTATATTTTAGTTCTTTATTACAGCCGTTATGGCGCAGTGGCAAAAATGGCCCAGCAAGTCGCAAGAGGTATTGAGTCGATTGCCGAAGTGGAAGTGAGAATTCGCACCGTACCCAACATTTCTACGGTATCCGAAGCGGTAGAAGAAAAGATTCCAGCCGCAGGTCCGCCGTACGCTACAATCGATGATGTACGCGGCGCCATAGGTATTGCCTTAGGTAGTCCGACGCGTTTTGGGAATATGGCCGCCCCTTTAAAACATTTTATTGATAGTTTAAGTGGTTTATGGTTTTCAGGTGAACTCGTCGATAAACCCGTTGGCTTTTTTTCGTCCACTTCTAGTTTGCACGGCGGACAAGAAACGACATTGCTGAGTATGATGTTGCCGATGATTCATCTCGGTATGATTGTTGTGGGTATCCCTTATACCGAATCTGATTTAAGCACCACACAAACCGGTGGCACACCTTACGGGCCGACACATATGGCCGGGAAAGACAGCAAGAATCCGCTCAGCGATGAAGAAAAACGACTCTGCCAAGCCTTAGGTAAACGCTTAGCACGGATTGCACTTAAATTAACTGCTTAGCCGCCATTCTCTGGGATCAGTCTCTATTGATCCCAGTCTAACTAAGCATTTAATTAGGCTCCTGGAGGAACAATCACAACTTCAGTATTAGGATTACTTTTTTGAGGAAAAGGACAATTTATCGACTGCAAGGACTTATCTAAACAAACTCTAAGCTCTGAAAATTCTTTATTGATATTAACAACTCGGATGGAATTGCGTTTGAGATTAGGATTTTTCTGTAAGATTAATTCTTTAATATAGCCCACTTTCTTTGTCGTACTCGTATTAACATTGTTAAAATAACTAGGGATTTTAATCTTTTCATAAGCTTGGATAGACAAATCAAAAAATTGTTTTGGATTATAACCACTGCATTGACAATGTTTTTTCCATTCATGTTCGATTAATCTTTTGCTCGGGATAAACGGCAATGTCGAATTAATAACCGCATCAGTCAATTTTTCTTGTGTACAGGTTTTATCGATACTAGGCCATAAACCATGTAGAACAAAACGATATGCTTGTTGAGGTTGTCTTTGACATTGCATGCCCTGTTGCTTATGCATTTTACAATATTCAGGAGACCAACTTAACGCCAATACATAATAATCCAATCTATTTTTTTTAGTGGCAACAGAAATAGGTGGTGTTACTGAGGTAGTTTTATTTTCTGTGT
>JBDLTN010000084.1:0-7524 GCA_039805785.1 Pseudomonadota bacterium
ATTATTCTTTCATTACTATGTAGCATCTAAGGTTACCCTTTGTGTTTTGATTAAAAAGTTTCTCGACTTCTCAAAACGGGTAACCTTACTCATTCCTTTGTGTCACATCAAGTCTGAACTATTCCATATTAAAACTGGGCAAATCTTTACTTACTCAGAAAACTATAATATTTATCAAGCATTAGATGTTTAACTAAGGCTATTAATTAGTTACTAATGCTGGCTTGTAAACGTTGTTTTTTTTCTTTCGCACGTTTAACTGCTGCTTGAATATAAATAGCTTGCTCATTTAGTGGCGAAATATTATTTTTGCTCAGGTTAGTTTGATCTTGCTTTAATTCAAGACGTTGTTTTTTTGCATAATAACGTTGTCGGGCTTGTTGGCGATTATAGTTAGACTGACTTAACGATAACATATCTATACAATCAAATGGGCAGGGTGGAAGACAAAGGCCGCAACCAGTGCATTCTTGGGTTAATACGATGTGTAATTGCTTAGCAGCACCAAGAATTGCATCGACGGGACAAGCTTGAATGCATTTAGTACACCCTATACATTCTGACTCGCGTATGGATGCTGTCATGGGTGGGATTAATTGTTTATGCATTTCTGCTACAAATGGTTCAGGATCCTTTTCTAACAATTTTGCTAAAGCATGTAAGGTTTTTAACCCTCCCGGCGGGCAACGATTTATTTCAGCTTCATTTTTTGAAATGGCTAACGCGTAAGGGAAACAACCAGAATAGCTACATTGACCACATTGAGTTTGTGGGAGTAAAGCATCGATTTCATCAACCAGAGGTTTAAAGTTTGTTGTTGAAATTGATAATTTTTTCGATTTCATTTTTGAAAATATAAAAACAGTAACTAGCTAAATTCATGAGTAGAATCTTTTTTCTGCATATTCTGAATACTTTCTTCAGTGATGCGCTGCAATAAAGGCGTAAAAGTGTTAATAGTATGGTCTAGTAAAATATTATGCCGATCACTCCAAGTCATCGCTGGAATATTTAAAAATTTTTCTGTTTTTTCTGCTGTGATAGGTAATGTCGGTTTTAAATAAATCATTAAAATTCTAAAAAGATTCAAGCCTAAACTGCATACATCGTGAGCTTGCTGAATCGAATCAGAGTTTTTTATCAAGAGCCAAGGTTTTTCCGCATCAATCATTTGATTAGCATGATCAGCTAATTCCATTATGCACTTCATTGCTCGACCGTAGTCTCGGCTTTCATAGCAATCGGCAATTTCGTCACCTTTGCCAATGAACTGTTCGATAAGTTCTGGTCTAAATGAGGTAGAAGACAATTTATTATCAAATTTTTTGTTAATAAAACTTGCGCAACGACTAGCAATATTGACTAGTTTGCCGACCAAATCCGAATTAATTTTTTGGATAAAATCTTCAAAGTTAAAATCGATATCTTCTGCTCTTCGACTAAGTTTTGTAGCAAAATAATAACGCAAGTATTCAGGATCTAAATAATTGAGGTAATGTCGCGCAGCAATATAAGTTCCTCGCGATTTAGACATTTTTTTTCCGTTAACAGTTACATAACCATGAACAAAAATTGCTGTAGGGCTGCGAAAATCTGCACTTTTCAGTATAGCTGGCCAAAAGATAGCATGAAAGTTAATAATATCTTTACCAATAAAATGATAAAGTTCGGTTTTTGATGTGGGAGACCAGTATTCATCAAAATTAAGTTTATTCCTCGTCATGCAAAGATTTTTAAAGATTGCCATGTAGCCAATAGGGGCATCGATCCACACATAGAAAAATTTATTTTCTGTTGCAGGAATTTTAAATCCAAAATAAGGGGCGTCGCGAGAAATATCTAAATCATGTAAACCTTCTTTAAACCATTCCAAAAGTTTATTGCTAATTTCTTCCGCAAGGTGATTGTTTGTAGTGATCCAATCTTTTAAGAAATCAGAATAATGCGAAAGTTGAAAAAAATAATGTTCAGATTCTTTGGCAATAGGTGTAGTGCCTGAAATAATGGATTTAGGGTCAATAAGGTCTAGTGGAGAATAAGTGGAACCGCAAACCTCACAATTATCACCATACTGATCGGGTGATTTACAACAAGGACAGGTTCCTTTTACATAACGATCCGGCAAAAACATCTTAGCTTCGGGATCATAGGCTTGTTGGATAACCTTAATGTCGACATCACCTCTAGCTTTCATGCGCTGATAAATAAGTGTGATCAACGCCTCATTTTCTGGAGAATGGGTGGTATAAAAATTGTCAAAATCGACGTAAAACGCAGCAAGATCGCGTTTATGCTCTTCAGCAACTTGAGTAGCTAAACTCTCTGGACTGATGCCGAGCCGTTGTGCAGCTAGCATCACAGGTGTTCCATGCGCATCTTCACCTGATATAAAAATACAATCGCGTCCTAGCATTTTTTGAAAACGTACCCAAATATCCGCTTGAATATGTTCTAATAAATGGCCTATATGTAAAGATCCATTAGCATACGGCAAAGCGCTAGTGACTAAGAGTTTACGATGTATTTGCTGCATACTTAACTTTTGCGTATTATTGATTCTTCGATTTTGCCTTTTTGCGAGGAGTCGCGTCAAGCTATAATTCAAAAAGATACACTATGTTAAAGCTTACTGATCGAGTCAAATACATAATTGCCGTGGCCTCTGGAAAAGGCGGTGTTGGTAAATCTACCACTGCTGTGAACCTTGCATTGGCACTTGCAGAAAAAAAAAATGTTAAGGTGGGAATACTGGATGCAGATATCTACGGTCCTAATCAACCTCAGATGTTGGGTGTCAGTGAAAAGCCGACTAGTAAGGATGGTAAAACCTTAGATCCTGTGTATGCGTATGGCATACAATCTATGTCTATAGGTTATTTAATCGATGTGAATACACCGATGATATGGCGTGGGCCGATGGCGACCGGCGCTTTACAGCAGTTATTAAATGATACCATTTGGGATAATTTGGATTATTTAATCGTTGACTTACCGCCGGGTACGGGTGATATCCAATTGACCTTAACTCAAAAAAT
This sequence comes from Pseudomonadota bacterium, assembly GCA_039805785.1. GTDB lineage: Bacteria > Pseudomonadota > Gammaproteobacteria > Diplorickettsiales > Diplorickettsiaceae > Aquirickettsiella. Next base: position 3,036 of record JBDLTN010000084.1, read on the forward strand.
TCCTCTTGCTGGAGCGGTGATCATAACAACTCCTCAAGATATTGCTTTGCTGGATGTCCGTAAAGCGATAGGAATGTTTAATAAGGTTAAAGTACCTTTGTTAGGTGTCGTCGAGAATATGTGTACACATGTTTGTAGGCAATGTGGCCATGAGGAGCCTATTTTTGGTGATGGGGGTGGTGAACGGATTGCCAAAGAATGTAATATTAATTTATTAGGTGTTTTGCCATTAGACAGTCGAATTCGTAAACAAGCTGATTCAGGAAAGCCTATTTTTATTGCTGAGCCAGATAGCCCGATTGCGGATGTCTATCGCGAGATAGCCAATAAAATAGTTGAACAGTTAGATCAATCAAAAACTAAAGGTTCTCGTTTTCCGAAAATTGTCATAGAGAAAAAATAGTAGCTAGGAAAATTAATATGCCCATTAAATCTGATGCATGGATTTGCCGCATGGCAAAAGATTACAATATGATAGCGCCATTTGAGTCAAAACAAGTGCGTCAAACTTTAGCGGGACCAATCATTTCTTATGGTGTTTCGAGTTATGGATATGATGTACGTTGTGCCAATGAATTTCGAGTTTTTACCAATATAAATTCTGCCATTGTCGATCCAAAGAATTTTTCAGAAGGAAGCTTTGTCGATATAAAAAGTGATGTGTGTATTATTCCCCCAAATTCATTTGCGTTAGCCCACACGGTTGAGTACTTTCGCATACCACGAAATATTCTTACCATCTGTGTTGGGAAATCAACTTATGCACGCTGTGGAATTATTGTAAATGTCACTCCATTGGAGCCGGAATGGGAAGGTCAAGTTACCTTGGAGTTTTCCAACACCACGCCCTTGCCTGCTAAAATTTATGCGAATGAAGGCGTGGCGCAGATGTTATTTCTCGAGTCAGATGAGATTTGCCAAATCTCTTATCGGGATCGTCAAGGCAAATATCAGGGCCAGAGAGGTGTGACTTTGCCTGTAACTTAAAATTTGTCTCTACTCTTTTATTTAAGGCTAAGTGTACGTTTGAAATAGTCTTGTTTCATGAAGGCTTTAGCTTTGCTTAAAGTGTCTTCAGCAAGTTTATTAGCTTGATCTGTTCCTTGTTTTAAAATTTGTAGAATCTGACCCAGATCTTTTTCGTAGATTTTTCGGCGTTCTCGTATGGGCTGAGTTGTCTCAACCAGTACATCGATAAGTCGATGTTTACATTCAACATCTTTGATTTGGCCTTTGCGATATTTTTCTTTTGCTTCAATAACCCAGTTTTTATCTGGATTAAATATATCATGGAATATCCATAATAGATTATTTTCAATAGTTCCCGGGTCCGTCGCGCGTAAGCGATGTGGATCGGTGTACATTCCCATTATTTTTTTCTTAATCGTATCCGGGTCATCACTTAGATAAATGGCATTATTTAAAGATTTGCTCATTTTAGGTAATGTCCCATCCGCATTAGGTGCCCCAGTTCCAACTAATCGGCGAACGGGACTGAGCTTTGCTTGAATAATAGGAAATAATCCCCCTTTGGAAACATAATCTTCATCTTTTGTTTGCGGATCAACTCCACAATAAATTTGATTGAAACGGCGTGCACATTCGCGAGCCAACTCTAAATGAGCAATTTGATCCTCTCCTACTGGCACAATTTCAGGGCGAAAGCTAAGTATATCGGCCACCTGTCCGACAGGATACAATAAGAAGCCAAAAGGATAATTATCACCTAGGTTTTTTTGGCGTATTTCATCTTTTATCGTTGGGTTGCGCATGACTCTCGGAAAAGAAATCAACATACTAAAAAAACAGGTAAGCTCAGCGATGGCAGGAATCTCTGATTGGACAAAGATATGACTTTGTTTAGGGTCGATGCCCGCAGCGAGATAATCTAATGCAATTTCTAAGGTATTTTGGCGAATTTCTTCCGGAGATTCTGCTCGAGTAGTAAACGCATGCACATTAGCGATAATAAAATAACAATCATAGCTTTTTTGTAAGGCTACTCGCAAAGCTAAGGAGCCGACCCAATGACCAAGATGGAGCTTACCCGTCGGAGTATCGCCAGTGAGTAAGCGTGGTTTTGATAGTGCCATAATCCTATTAATTTTAACTTAGGGCTATTTTGCTTATATAATATAATTAATTTAAGTTAATTGCATTTAAAAGCCAATCAAAATTTAATTAAGTAAAAAAATGATTGCGAGATTCTGGCATCAGCGAGGAGCTAATCGAACTTAGCTTGGAAGATGTGCCTTCAAGAATTGCAACGAATTCCATATCCTAGTGAATCGGGAAATGAATCCCAAAGTTAAAATCGACTTACAAAGAACATAGGGTTTAACCATTGGAAAATGGCCCTTAGGATGGCATCTAAAGGATCAGTCATTAAAATTCCCTCTGTGATTGAGCCTAATCTAAAAGAAGTTTTTTGTAGATTAAGCGTTAATAATTTTCATCACAATTCTTAACCTTTCATTTAAATTTCTTGGGGGTTAAGCCTAATTCTATAGGTGATATAACAATGTATTATTGGTTATTTTGATATGAATCACAGAATAGTTTTGCAAATAGAGTGCGGGTTTAATGCAAAGGGCCTTATCTAGAATGTTATTGCCATTTTAACTGTGTTAACATGCCGACTTCTATTAAGCTAAGGAGAATAGGCTATGTCAGCCGTTCAATCCAAAAATTCATCTAAGATCTTTATAGATTTATCCACTGAAGAACTCATTAACCATGCTATAGAACGAAAAGAAGGCTTGATTGCAGCAAATGGTGCTTTTTCAGTAACTACAGGTAAACGAACGGGTCGCTCACCTAAAGACAAATTTATTGTTGCTGAACCCAATAGTGAAAAAGACATTGATTGGGATTCGGTTAATCAAGCGTTTTCTGAAGATCGCTTTCATATGCTATGGCAGCGCGCTGAGCAATACGCCAAAGAAATTGATCTATTTATTTCTAATCTTCAAGTTGGAGCTGACCCAACCTTTTATTTACCTGTCAAAGTAATTACTGAATATGCTTGGCATAATTTATTTGCGCGACAGCTTTTCATTCGTCAAGATGATTTTTATGGAAAGGTGGGTAAAGCAGAATGGACGATATTAAGTCTTCCTGGTTTGAAAACCGATCCCCAACGGGATGGAGTGAATAGTGATGCAACTTTAGTTATCCATCTTACCGAACGTAAAGTTTTATTATGTGGACATCAGTATGCGGGTGAAATCAAAAAAGCAATGTTTTCAGTGATGAATTATTTGTTGCCTGCATTGGATGTTTTACCAATGCATTGCTCTGCTAACGTAGGAAAAGAAGGTGATGTTGCCTTATTTTTTGGATTATCTGGGACAGGTAAAACGACCTTATCTGCCGATCCCGATCGTTTTTTGATAGGCGATGATGAGCATGGTTGGAGTAAAACGGGTGTTTTTAATTTTGAAGGCGGTTGTTATGCTAAATGCATTGATCTCTCTAAAGAGCGTGAACCTTTAATTTGGAATGCTATTCGCCATGGCGCAGTAATGGAAAATGTAACATTAAATCCAGAAACCTTAGAGCCAGATTACAAAGATGCAACGTTAACCCAAAATACTCGTGTTGCTTATCCAATAGATTTTATTGAATCCCGTTTTCGAGCAAATCGTGTTGACCGTTTGCCCGATGCCGTTATTTTCTTATGTTGTGATTTGTTTGGTGTATTACCACCTGTTGCGTGTTTAAATCATGAACAAGCGGCATACTATTTTTTAAGTGGTTACACTGCTTTGGTGGGTAGTACTGAAGTGGGACAAACAGAAGCTATTAAAACCACGTTCAGCACTTGTTTTGGTGCTCCTTTTTTTCCCCGACCAGCGAAAGTTTATGCTGAATTATTGATCAAACGTTTAAAAACGAGTGACGCAAAAGTGTATCTTGTTAATACGGGTTGGACGGGTGGCGCCTATGGAGAGGGTGGTCAGCGCTTTTCTATTCCCGCTACACGTGCGATTATTAAGGCTATTTTAAGTGGTGAAGTAGCGAAAACTGAGTCAGAGTTATTGCCAGGTTTTAATTTTTCTATCCCTAAACATTTGCCTGGTATAGAGAGTGAATTATTAAATCCAAAAAAGACTTGGAAAAATCCAAAAGAGTATGATCTTAAAGCAGAAGAATTGATTGATAAATTTATTAATAATTTTAAACAATTTGATGTCAGTCAAGCTATTAGGAATGCTGGACCGGTTAGTTATACAGAGTAGTATTCCTTCTGGGCAGGCACTAGTGTTTCTATTGTATTGAGTTTGCCCTGTTTAAATAAAACAGGTCCTATATAGTGGTGGTTATTTTGTTCCGTAGTTTTAGTTGGTTCACAAGCTTGAGAAGTTAGAACCTGTCTTTATGGTTTAAATAAATAGGAAAATAGGTTATAAAGATGCACGTGGAAATTAGTGGTAAAAAGAAAAATGGCTTATCCAAGTGACATAACAAACAAGCAATGGGAACATAT
>JBDLTN010000085.1:0-7475 GCA_039805785.1 Pseudomonadota bacterium
CTCAATAATTTTCGTAGGTTATCAAAAGATTATGAAATAACGACTTCTTCGGCTGAAAATTACGTCATTATCGCTCATTTTTTTGGACTTCTTAAACGGATAAAATAGCATGAAGACGGGTTCTTACATCTCAATCAGGTTTAGGTCAGTCGGTTGGCACAATAATTGCTACACAAAAACCTTATGGTGTTTTATTAACACCCAATCTCCATAATCTTCCTCCAGGCTTACATGGCTTTCATATCCACCAAAAACCTTCTTGTCTGGAAAATGGAATGGCTGCTGGTGATCATTTCGATCCTTTTCATTCAAGCCAACATCTAGGTCCTTATGGGAAAGGTCATTTGGGAGATTTGCCTGTCTTAGAAGTTGATAATAATGGCAATTCTACATTACCGATTTTAGCCCCTCGATTACGCTTAACTGAAATTAAAAATCATTCTTTAATAATTCATGCGGGTAGTGATAATTATTCTGATAGTCCTCAAAAATTAGGTGGCGGTGGGGCACGTATTGCCTGTGGTATTGTAAAATAGAATTTTTCAATCTAAAATTTTGGATTAAAAAATAGTTGGAATCTCATTAAAGGTTAATGAAGTATTCTTTTAATTTTTATATATCTTTCTAACAAATGCTAAGAAAATAATTGATAGTAATCATTCTATGAGCTCAGATCTTTACTTTTTATCAGCAAAGAAATTATCCCTGCTAATTAAAGAAAAAAAAGTTTCCTGTGTTGAGGTGATTCAAGTTTATTTAGATCGCATTCAACAAATTAACCCTAAGCTTAACGCTCTAGTTCAATTAACAAAACCAGAAATTGCATTAAAAAAAGCATCCGAAGCAGATAAAAAATTAGCTAAGAACCAAACTCTTGGGCCTTTACATGGCTTACCTATTACTATTAAAGATTGCTGTAAAGTTCAAAATTTTATTATCAGCAAAGGAAGTAATGGTTACAACTTTCTTGCTAAAGAGGATGCAACCGCTGTTGCTCGATTAAAAGCAGCAGGTGGAATTATTTTAGGTATTAGTAATGTTCCTGAATTCAATATTGCCTACGAAACCGACAATGATCGCTATGGTACAACTTTAAACCCTTATGATTTAAATCGTACTCCAGGAGGAAGTAGCGGTGGAGAAGCGGCTATTATCGCCGCAGGAGGCTCAGTACTCGGCCTAGGCACAGATGGAGCAGGAAGTATCCGTCAACCCGCTCACAACACAGGAATTGTAGGTTTAAAACCAACTCGGGGTTTAATCCCAAACTCAGGCAATGTTCCCTCAGATGGAAGAGGGATATTACGCCCATTAGCTACCTATGGTCCTATGGCACGATTTGTCGACGATATCGCATTAACCCTACCATTATTAGCGGGGCCAGATAACGCAGACCCGGATGCTATGCCCATTCCTATTCGCAAATCTTTCATCAATTACAAAGACTTGCGAATTGCTTTTTATACCGACAATGGCATTGCTTCTCCTGATGATGCAACCATACAAACTATCAATCAAGTCATACGTCTTTTACAAAATGAAATTCGGCACATTGAATATCAGTGTCCCCCTCATTTAAAAGAGCTTTATTTTTTAATTACAGAAGTGTTTATTTTGGGCGGCGATAAGGGCCTTGGATTAAAAAATTTATTGATCCATTTAGGCATTAACAAACCCTCCTATTTGGTTAAAGAATTTTTAGCAATTGCACGACAATGTGAATTTTCAATAACTGAATTAAATCAACATTTTCGCCGCATTGACGAATTACGTATTTCTTTAGAAAAATTCTTTTTTCCTTACGATGCAATCATCTGTCCAGTAGCTGCAACACCTGCTAAATTGCTAGGACGTTCATTTATTGAAGGTCATGATTTTAGTTATATGAGTATTTTTAATTTAACTGGCTGGCCAGTGTTAACATTACGCTGCGGTAGTTCCCCTCAAGGTTTACCCATAGGAATACAGGTTGTTGCTAAACCATGGCATGACGAAATTGCACTTATGATTGGAAAAAAATTAGAATGTTTGCTAGGTGGATGGCAAAAACCCATGCTATTTCCTTAAATTCTTCCAGCAAAGAGTTTAGTTCTTGAACCTGCTATACTTTGAAAACGAAATTTAAGGGAGAATTAAATGATTTGGGTAATTAGCTTAAATAGTAGTTTAGGTCATATTTATTCTTATGAGCCCAAAAATCATAAATTGATTTTATTAAAAAGCCTAGAAAATCCCAGTGCTAAATTAAAAGAAAGTGATTTGGTTTCAGATAGACCTGGTCATTATCAAACAATGCATTCTGCTAAAGGTGCTTATGAACCAGCAACTAGCCCTCATGACGTCGAACTTGATCATTTCGCTAAAGTTTTGGCTAATTTTTTAAAAAAGAGCCTAGATGATCATCAATATAAACAACTTATTTTATGCTCAGCACCTCACATCGGCGGTATTTTACTTAATAATTTGGATAAACAAGTAGAAAAAACCCTATTAATTAATATTAAAAAAAATTTTGTCGAAGAAGATCAACTGGTTCTTAGCAATTATCTAAAAGAAAATTGGTGGGACATCATACACCATCGTAAAATTTAAAAATCAACATTTCGAAGTCTCTTCATAAAACACAGTTATAGAAATTTCAGTTGCCGGATAAAATATAATCTTTTATAATCAGCTTTATTTTCAATAAAAAAGAGGAAATTTATATGGTAGAAATAGTGAATCAACAATTAGAAGATTTTGTAGAAAACAAAATAAATTATTATGCAGAACGTATAAAAAGTTTGCCACAACGTGCTGATCGTTCGGCACTAGGTGAATTAGAGTTTTACATTGCGTTAAGAAATGTAACCTCATTTCCAAATGATATTTCTCAAAATAAGTATGATCAAGCTTCATTGAGAGATCATGGCTTATTGGATGCTATTAATGATACATTAATAGAGTTGAAACTTATAAAACCTGATGAGAAGTTTTATGACCTTTAGATAACTTTTATAATTAACCCTGGTTTCCATTAGGGCGTTTCCACTTTTCTAAAGTTCGAGTCTCTGGTCGACTTAATGTTAATGATCCAGCTGGGACATCTTTATTAAGAGTGGAACCTGCACCTATCGTTGCCCCTTTTTTTACTCGTATCGGGGCTATTAAGGCGGTATTAGACCCAACAAACACATCATCCTCTATTTTTGTTTGATGTTTAACCGCCCCGTCGTAATTACAGGTAATGGTACCCGCACCAATATTAACATTTTTACCTATATTTGCGTCACCGATATAACTTAAATGATTAATTTTTGTTTTTTGCCCTATCTGGCTTTTCTTTACTTCTACGAAATTTCCTATGTGGACATTATTTTTGAGAACCGATCCAGGGCGAATACGTGCAAAAGGGCCAATAATACAATTATCCCCAATTATTGCGCCTTCAATTAAGCAATAAGGTTTAATTTCAACATTTCTTCCCATCTTGACATCTTTCAAGATCGTATGCGCCCCTATCGCACTATTAGCGCCTATTATATTTTCCCCTTCCAAAATAACATCTACGTCGATAACCACGTCTTTTTCGACTGTTAATTGCCCACGTAAATCAAATCGGTTTGGATCACGTAATGTAACCCCAGCTAACATCAGTTTTTCAGCGGTCTGCTGCTGAAAATAACGCTCAAGCTTTGCAAGCTGCACACGATCATTGATGCCTTGCATTTCGCCATCAACATCTGAAGATACCGTTACTATTTCTATCTTCTCATCCACAGCCATTGTAATAATATCCGTTAAATAATATTCACCTTGAGAATTAGCTTTTTTAATCTTAGGTAACCAATGCTTCAATAATTTTACTGGCACATAAAAAATACCGCTATTAACTTCCTGTATTTTTCTTTGCTCAATATTGGCATCTTTTTCTTCAACAATTTGAGTAACTTTTCCCTCTTGGTTCCGTAAAATTCGTCCTAAGCCAAAAGGATGTTGGGTAGTTAATGTTATCAACCCAATTTGATGGTTTTTAGTAGCTTTAATTAATTTTTGTAATGTTGCTAAGCTTACTAATGGAGTATCTCCCAATAAAATAAGTATATGATTATCATCTTGTTTGATTTCGGGAATAGCTTGAGCAACTGCATGACCCGTGCCTAATAATTCCTCTTGCTTTACCCAGTTAACTGCTAAATGACTTAAATATTTGGGAACTTGCCCCCCCCCATTTCCATAAACAACATACACTTCATGAGGCTGCAAACCTTGTACTGTTTCAACAATATATTGTAATAAAGGTTTACCTGCCAATTTATGCAACACTTTAGGTAAAGTAGAATGCATGCGCTTTCCATGACCTGCAGCTAAAACGATAACATCAAGTAATTTCATATTTCCAAAACTAGCCCATTAAAATCTTCAGTTTTTTGCTAGATATTACTCGCTTTTTAAATCTTAAGAATTATTAAAGTTAAATTCTACCGGTAAGTTTTTTCTTTAATTTAGATATGGCTTGTAATTGAGCAACTGCTTGTGCTAGCTCTGCCGTTGCCTTCGCGTAATCAATATCCGCTTGTTTATCATTTAATATCCTTTCGGCATGCTCTTTGGCTTCTAAAGCAGCCATCTCATCTAAGTCAGAAGCTCGTATAGCGGTATCAGCAAGTATACTAACGAGCTGTGGTTGAACTTCTAAAATACCCCCAGAAATATACAGTATTTCATCTTCAGCATTTGGTTTTACAATTCGCACAGGTCCAGGCTTTAATGCTGTTAATAGCTGAGTGTGGCCAGGATAAATACCAAGCTCGCCTAATAAGCCTGTAACAACAATATGTGTAGCTTCACCTGAAAAAATTGCCTTTTCTGCACTGACAATCTCAATCTGCATGGTTTTAGTCATGATACTTCTCTAAGCTTACAAAGCTTTTGCTTTAGTAGCAACTTCATCTATGCTTCCAACCATATAAAATGCTTGTTCAGGTAGATCATCAAACTCACCATTCAAAATAGCTTTAAAACCACGAATTGTTTCCTTAAGGCTAACATATTTACCAGGAGATCCTGTGAATATTTCAGCAACAAAGAAAGGCTGAGATAAAAACCGCTGAATTTTTCTAGCACGCATAACCGTTAATTTATCTTGCTCTGATAATTCATCCATACCTAAAATAGCAATAATATCTTTCAGTTCTTTATAACGCTGTAAAGTCTTTTGTACCGCACGCGCTACATCATAATGTTCTTGGCCAACAATTAAAGGATCCAATTGACGACTGTTAGAATCTAAAGGATCAATTGCCGGGTAAATACCCAGCTCAGCAATTTGACGGGATAGTACAACTGTTGCATCAAGATGCGCAAAAGTGGTTGCTGGCGAAGGATCGGTAAGATCATCTGCTGGAACATAAACAGCTTGGATAGAAGTAATAGAACCCGTTTTAGTTGAAGTAATACGTTCCTGCAAAGCACCCATTTCTGCAGCTAAGGTAGGTTGATATCCCACAGCAGAAGGCATACGCCCTAATAATGCGGATACTTCGACACCTGCTAATGTATAACGATAAATATTATCTATAAATAACAAGACATCTCGACCTTCATCGCGAAAATATTCAGCCACTGTCAAACCTGTTAAAGCTACGCGTAAACGATTACCGGGTGGTTCATTCATTTGTCCATAGACCAACGACACTTTATCTAAAACATTAGATTCTTTCATCTCATGATAAAAATCATTACCTTCTCTTGTACGTTCACCAACTCCTGCAAATACTGAATAACCGCTATGTTCAATAGCGATATTACGTATTAATTCCATCATATTAACGGTTTTACCGACTCCAGCACCGCCAAATAAACCTACTTTACCCCCTTTTGCAAAAGGACAAAGCAAGTCAATCACTTTAATCCCCGTTTCTAATAATTGCTCATTTGCAGCTTGCTCCGCAAAGCTGGGTGGTTTACGATGAATAGGTAAACGAACTGTTTCATCAATAGGACCCGCCTCATCAATAGGCTTGCCTAATACATCCATTATTCTACCCAAAGTTTGTTTACCTACAGGTACACTAATTGGAGCTTCGGTATTAGTTACTTTTGTTCCTCGCTGCAAACCATCACTAGTTCCCATCGCAATGGTCCGCACAATACCATCCCCTAACTGCTGCTGAACCTCTAACACTAAATCATGACCATGAACCGTTAAAGCATCATAGACTTTCGGAACCACTTCTCTAGGAAATTCAACGTCGACAACTGCGCCGATAATTTCGACTATATGTCCGATGGGGTTAATTGGCTTCATATCGTTACTCTTCATTATTTATTCATAAGGTTAAATCTAAACGGCTTCAGCACCGGCAACTATTTCAGCTAATTCTTTAGTAATTGCCGCTTGACGGGCTTTATTATAGGCTAATTGTAAGTCACTTATTAATTCACCTGCATTATCCGTTGCATTTTTCATAGCTACCATTCTAGCCGCTTGTTCACACGCAGTATTTTCTACAACACTTTGATATACTTGTGACTCAATGTATCGAGTTAATACCAATTCTAACAAAGGTTTTGCATCGGGCTCATAAAGGTAATCCCAGCGATAATTAAGTTCTGATTTTTCAGAAGGCATCACTGGCAATAACGGTAAGGCCTGGGCTTTTTGAGTCATTGTATTAATAAATTCATTATAGAAAATAGTTACACTATCCAACTCACCTTGCTTGTAAGCATCTAATAAGACTTTAATAACCCCAATTAAATCTTGAAATTGAGGAGCATCACCTAAATGATTGGCATGTGCAACTACATGACCGCCCACACGCTTAAAGAAAGTTTCGCCTTTTCCGCCGATAATAGCCAAATCTACTTCTATTCCCTGAGATTGGCATGATCGAAATTCCTGCAAAACTAACTTAAGTAAATTTGTATTCAGCCCTCCGCATAATCCTTTATCCGTAGTAATAACAAGAAAGCCTGCTCGCTTTATCTCTCTTACCTGTAAATAAGGATGCTGATACTCTGCGTGACTACTCGCAACATGATAGATTAAATCTAACATTTTGTGCGCATAAGGTCGCGAAAGCGTCATACGTTCCTGAGCTTTTCGCATTTTACTAGCCGCAACCATTTCCATAGCGCGCGTTATTTTCTGCGTGCCTTTAATACTAGCAATTTTTCCGCGTATTTCTTGCGCAAAACTCATCGTCTATCACCAAGTTTGTGTGGTTTTAAAAGCGGTTATTGCTTCATTTAATTCGTTGGCGATTTCCTCGTTATAATCTCCTTTTTGGTTGATCTTTTCCAGACACACTTCCTGTTCAGCATGCATATAGGCTAATAACCCTTCAGAAAATCCAACAATTTTTATTAGTTCAATATCATCTAAATAACCTTTATCAGCAGCAAACAACAACACCGCCATTTCTGCAATACCTAAAGGAGCATATTGTTTTTGTTTTAAAATTTCAGTAACGCTCTGGCCTCTCTCAAGT
>JBDLTN010000086.1:0-7311 GCA_039805785.1 Pseudomonadota bacterium
ATTATTCTTTCATTACTATGTAGCATCTAAGGTTACCCTTTGTGTTTTGATTAAAGTTTCTCGACTTCTCAAAACGGGTAACCTTACTCATTCCTTTGTGTCACATCAAGTCTGAACTATTCCACTTAAATGTTTTTAAATAATCAGTAAATAAAGCTTTAGTTTCTGGGTGTTTTAAGGCATGAGCAACGGTTGCTTTTAAATAACCGAATTTACTTCCACAATCATATCGTATCCCTTCAAATTCCCAAGCATGCATTGTCTCGTCCTTGAGTTGTCGAGCGATAGCATCGGTTAATTGTATTTCTCCGTTCTTGCCTATAGGCGTTTGGGAAAGGTAAGGAAAAATAGTTGAAGTAAGAATATAACGACCCACTACAGCTAAATTGGAAGGTGCCTCTTTGTAACTTGGTTTTTCTACAATGCTACTAATTTGACTCAATCTACCTTCATTAGTTTTATAACCCACTATACCGTACTGCTCAGTTTCTTCGGGTGTTACAGCTTGCACGGCAATGACGGTATTCTGTTTTTCCTGGTAGAGATCTAACATTTGTTTCAAACAAGGTATAGTTGAATCAATTAAATCATCGGCCAGCAAAACAGCAAATGCTTCTTCATTTATAAGAGGTCGTGCACATAAAACGGCATGGCCCAGGCCTAATGTGTCTGGTTGACGTAAATAAACACAACTAACTCCTTTTGGTAAGATATTTTTCACAATAGCTAAGAGCTCTTTTTTTCCTGCTTCAGCTAGCTTGGCTTCTAATTCATAATTCGAATCAAAATGATCTTCAATAGCGCGTTTACTACTGCTGGTAATAAAAATAAGTTCAGTAATTCCTGCGGCGATTGCTTCTTCAACAGCATACTGAATTAAAGGTTTATCAACGATAGGTAGCATTTCTTTAGGACTTGCTTTAGTAGCGGGTAAAAAGCGCGTGCCAAGACCTGCCACTGGGAAAATGGCTTTAGTAATTTTTTTCATAGCTAGAAATGTTCCCCGCGACCAACGGCATAATATTTAATTCCCATTTGTTTTAAACAATCGGGATCATATAGATTTCTTCCATCAAAGATAGCAGGTGTTTTTAAACGCTCCCTAATAAGTTGAAAGTCTGGATTAAAAAAGATATCCCATTCCGTGACGATTACCAATACATCGGCATTAATTAAGCTTTCTTCAGGACTTTCATAGCAACTAAAATTGGCTTGATCTTTATACAAACGCATGGCTTCTGGCATTGCAACTGGGTCATACGCTTGAATTTTCATACCTGCGGCCAGAGCGGCTTCAATGAAAGCTGTGCTGGGTGCTTCACGCATATCATCGGTGTTAGGTTTAAAAGACAAGCCCCATAAAGCAATCGTTTTTTCGCGTAAATTATTTTGAAAGAATTGAGAAACTTTGCTAAATAAAAGTTTTTTTTGCGCATCATTTACTTGTTGTACAGCGTTTAATAATTTAGGTTGATAATCAACTGATTTAGCGGTGGCTTCTAAAGCAAGCACATCTTTAGGGAAACAGGACCCACCATACCCACATCCAGGATTAATAAAATGGTAACCAATGCGTGGGTCTGAACCGATACCAATACGAACTTTTTCAATATCAGCTTGTAAACGATCGGCCAATTGACTCATTTCATTGATGAAACTGATTTTGGTTGCTAAAAATGCATTGGCAGCATATTTGGTGAGTTCAGCTGATCGAATATCCATTGCTATTAAACGATCATTGTTACGATTAAAAGGTCGATATAAATGCCGTAAATGAGATTCTGCGTTATTATTATCAGTTCCAATTATAATTCGGTCGGAGCGCATAAAATCACTGACTGCCGCACCTTCGCGTAAGAATTCAGGATTTGACGCGACATCGAAGGGTATGTTGACGTTGCGTTGACGTAATTGTTTTTGAATAATTGCATTGACCCGATCGGCGGTTCCTACAGGCACAGTCGATTTATTAATAATTAATTTGGGCTCAACCAGTGTTTTTCCTATAAATTCGGCAACCTCTAAAACATAAGTTAAATCCGCTGAGCCATCGTCGTCTTGTGGCGTGCCTACGGTAATAAATTGGTAAAAACCATGCTCAACACCTTTGTGGGGGTTGTCACTAAAATTAAGTCGGCCAGCACGTAAGTTTTTTTCTAATAAAGCCGGTAAATCAGGTTCGTGGATAGGGCATTCGCCAGCTTGTAAGCGCTTTACTTTTTCTTGATCGATATCGATACAAAGTACCTTATTGCCATGTTCGGCTAAACAAGCGGCTGTGACCAAACCCACATAACCTGCACCAAAGAGATTAATTCGCATATTTTTAAAAAGGCTAGGAAACTTGATGTTTAATAAGAGCGGTATAGTATCGCAGAATAGTGATTGCTTCAATTTTGGCTAAACATACGCTAGACTTTGCTATTTGAAAGAGTAATCCAGATGCGCGCCTATTTAGATTTTTTACAGCATATTCTTGATAAGGGGCAGGCTAAAACTGATAGGACAGGTACAGGTACGCTGAGTACTTTCGGTTATCAAATGCGATTTGATTTAAGTCTGGGTTTTCCTTTAGTCACCACCAAAAAAGTCCATTTAAAAAGTATTATTTACGAATTGTTGTGGTTTTTACGTGGCGATACCAATATTCATTATTTAAATGAACATCAAGTCACTATTTGGAACGAATGGGCCAATACGGCAGGTGAGTTAGGCCCTATTTACGGCAAACAATGGCGTTCTTGGCCGACATCTGACCACCAAACGATTGATCAGATGAGCCAGCTTGTTGAACAAATAACAACGAATCCAGATTCACGCCGACTCATTGTCTGTGCTTGGAATGTGGGCGAGTTGGCGAAAATGGCTTTACCGCCCTGTCATTTGCTATTTCAATTTTATGTCGCTAATTCGCGACTTTCTTGTCAGCTCTATCAACGGAGTGCGGATGCATTTTTAGGCGTACCGTTTAATATTGCTTCGTATTCTTTATTAACTCATATGCTTGCCCAGCAGTGTAATTTACAAGTCGGTGAATTTATTTGGACGGGCGGTGACTGTCATATCTATAGTAATCATCTTGAGCAAGTCCATTGCCAATTGTCTAGGCAGCCTTATACTGCGCCACAATTAAATATCTTACGCAAACCGGAATCTTTATTTGATTATGAATTTAATGATTTTTCACTAGAAAATTATCAATGTCACCCAGCGATTAAAGCGGCAGTAGCGGTTTAGTAGAAAATTAATTTTATGTTAAAAAAAATTGTTTATTTATTTTGCTTATTTTCTGTTGCTGCACAAGCCGATATTAAATCTCATGAATCCTATTATTCATTCTTGAGTCAGGGTTTTAATATTCATAAATATCAGCAATGTAAGCAACTTATTCAATCTTGTCGGAGGGATGTTTTTCCGGATGCTGATTGTGTAGAAAAAATGTTACAAACGAAGGAAGCCTGTCAACAATTTGCAAAATTAACGAGTTTATTAGGTAGTTGGTTTATTAGCGTTAAACAAATTGCCAATTTTTCTCTTATCACTGAGACTTTTCCAGGAGATGGTCAAAGAAGTTATACCATTCTCAGTAACGGTCATTTAATTAATGTTTACGCTGACCCACGTGACCTTGATGCAAGCTTAGAAAAGAAATATAAAAAAACTTCTTTCTTTATTGTGAATTGGGGCGAACCAAAATTTCAAAAGAATAGAGATGGATCACAAAATTTTCTAGCTAAATTTAAAATAACCGATGGTTGTTTAGCTTGCCCTAGTATTGCATTTGCTACAATAGAATTTAGGTTTAGTGAAATAGGTAATTATTTAGGTCCTAAACTTAAAAGTTTTAAATTAACTTCTGATAACTTAAACAATAAATAATAATTTATAAATTAATTTTTTCATTCCTTAAGAAAACCTTAAGTATAAATTGTTAGTCTACTCTATTCTAAAAATTAGTTTTGAAAATAATAAAAAGGTGGTTTTATGCGTATCGATTATGAAGAGATACCAAAATCCGAAAGTAAAAATCCACATTACAAAGATACTGAAAAATGGCGGAATGCTTCTGAAGTTATTCCATTTAAAACTACAAATGGAGGTGCTTCAGTTATTGATGAAATTCCTAAAGGTGGAGTAAAACAAAGAACTGCGGAGCTAGAAAATCAAATAAAAAATGCTAAACCTAAATCCAGCAATAATTTTACTTCTGTTTCAAGCCCGCCAAGTTCTTCTGAAATTTCTATTTCTTCGCAACAATCTTCTGATGAAAATTTAGATGTTCAGCGAAAGCTAAGTAAATCTAGAATACCCATTAGAAGTAATAGTAGTGTTTCATTCTCCAGTAATAGCTCAGAGGTTAGCTTTGCAAGCTCAACTTCCAAAATTCCAATTTTACAAAGTAGTTCTTTATTTAATAGAAAAAGACTTAAAGGTAATAATGAATTTTTTTATAAAATTAATAAAGCTGAAAATTGGATTTTAATTTCACCTAAATTACTAGATAAAGTAAAAAGTGACGAAAAATTAAAAATTGACACTGATTCAAGAACAACTAATGCACTTACTTATCGAGAGGATGACAAAGTACGACTCATAAATTTGCATGAAAAAGAAATTTTAATTCTAGAGGCAAATTTACCCCGACTTTGTGAGAGTCTCAAAAATGAAGGTGTAAATCTACAAAATAATGGAAAAATAAATATTTTTAGAAGTTAAATATATTCCACTTTATCAATTTCTAAGTTAACCAAGCCCGCAGGAGTTTGTACATCGACAGAATCGCCTTCTTCTTTACCGATGAGTGCTCGGGCAATGGGGGAGGCGACTGATATTTTTGAAAGTTTGATATCAGCTTCGTCTTGGCCCACTATTTGATAGATCACCTTTTCTCTAGTTTCAGTGTTAATAAGATGGATAGTCGATCCAAAAATGACTTTGCCTTGATTATTGATTTTGGTGACATCAATGATTTGTGCAGTGGCTAATTTAGTTTCGATTTCGGTAATACGACCTTCAATAAAACCTTGCATTTCTTTGGCAGCGTGATATTCAGCATTTTCCTTGAGATCACCATGCGCACGCGCTTCAGCAATCGCAGCAATTACCTGTGGTCGTTTTAAGGTCTTTAATTGATGAAGCTCTTCCTTTAAATATTCAGCGCCACTGATAGTCATAGGAACTTTTTTCATGATTTCTCTCTAGCTTGCTTGTTAG
Source organism: Pseudomonadota bacterium (assembly GCA_039805785.1). Taxonomy (GTDB): domain Bacteria; phylum Pseudomonadota; class Gammaproteobacteria; order Diplorickettsiales; family Diplorickettsiaceae; genus Aquirickettsiella. The sequence continues at coordinate 5,215 of JBDLTN010000086.1, forward strand.
ATTCTTTCTTCAGTGTCCACACTGAATTGCTGATATACTCTTAGCATTTACCGATCATACCTTTTTTGATTCAATTTTTCGAGTTTTCAGTTAGGTTTATTGAAAAACTTTTTGGCATTTTCTAGCCATAAATGGTCTTTAGGATAATGATTGCCATTTTGTAATTCTTTTCCAAGTGCTGTAATTAATTCTTTTTGTGTTTTAGTCAGATTAACAGGTGTTTCTATGAAAACACGACAAAGTAGATCGCCAGTTCCTGCAGGACGTCCGGGAACTCCTTTCCCACGTAAGCGCAGTACTTTTCCGCTTTGCGTTTCCGGTGGTATATGCAAGTTTACCATACCGGTTAAAGTGGGAATTTGGATATCGCCACCTAATACTGCGACCGTATAATTAATAGGAACATCACAATATAAATTGTTACCTTCACGTTTAAATAAAGGATGTGGTTTCAGATGAATTTGTACGTAGAGATCACCGGCAGGCGCACCACGATTACCGGCTTCACCTTCACCGGATAAACGGATTCGATTGCCTTCGTTTATTCCAGCTGGAATTTTTACTGATAAGGTTTTAGTTTCTTGAATTTGACCTTGACCATGACAGTCTGGGCAAGGATCAGTAATGATACGGCCTTCACCATGACATTCAGGACAGGTTTGTTGAATGGTAAAAAAACCTTGCTGTATGCGAACTTGCCCTTCTCCACCACATGTTTTGCAAGTAATCGGTTTAGTGCCTTTACGTGCTCCCGAACCCTGACAGCTTTTACAGGTTACTAGGCGAGGAATACGAATTTGTACGGTTGTGCCATGAATGGCTGATTCTAAGTCTAATTCTAAGGTATAACGTAAATCGGCGCCGCGTTGTGGTCGCTGACTTTGTTGCGGGCCGCCACGATTGCCGAAAATATTACCAAAAACATCACCGATATCACCAAAAACATCATTAAAGTTGAATCCATGTGCACCTTGGGCGCCACCCATGCCAGCAGCGGCATCTACACCCGCATGGCCAAATTGATCATAAGCGGCACGTTTCTTAGAATCAGATAAAACTTCGTAGGCTTCATTGAGTTCTTTAAATTTTTCTTCAGCATCTTTGGCTGATTTACCTGCAGAAGCTTGATGTTTATCAGGATGATATTTCATTGCTAATTTGCGATAGGCTTTTTTTAGTTCGCTCTCATCTGCTTTGCGTGATACGCCAAGTACTTCGTAATAATCAGTTTTTTTTGCCATAAATAGAGAACCAAAGATAGAAAATCCCCTGCGAGTAACCAACATAACAAGGGATTTTGAGATTTTTTAATGGATAGATATATAAGTTTCTAGTTACTGATGTTATCAGTAACTAGAAAACGTGCTTTATTCTTTGTCCTTATCGTTATCTTTTTTATCCTTGTCTTTATCTTTCACTTCTTCGAATACTGCATCAACAACATCATCCTTGTGATCTTTAGCACTTTCCTGATTAGCATCCGTTTGATTTCCGGTATCACCCGCATTTGCGTCAGGTTGTGCATAGAGACGATCAGACATTTTTCCGGAGATTTCGGTAAGCTCTTTAAGCTTAGATTCTATGTCTTCTTTATCAGTACCTTTCAGCGCTTCTTTTAATGCATTTATTGAGTTCTCTAATTGAGATTTTTCGTCTGCATTGATCTTATCACCCGCATCGGTTAATGCTTTACTCGTGGTATGGATTAAGCTATCTGCTTGATTACGAATTTGGGTAAGTTCGTGGAATTTACGATCCTCATCAGCATGTACTTCGGCATCTTTGATCATTTGCTGAATTTCTGCTTCAGACAAGCCACTACCTGATTTGATAACAATCTTTTGTTCTTTACCAGTCGTCTTATCCTTAGCAGACACATTAATAATACCATTGGCATCGATATCAAAAGTCACTTCAATCTGTGGCATCCCGCGTGGAGCAGGTGGAATATCAGCAAGATCAAAACGTCCTAATGTTTTATTGGCAGAAGCTATTTCCCGTTCTCCTTGCAAGACATGAATGGTGACTGCCGGTTGATTATTTTCTGCAGTTGAAAATACTTGGCTTTTTTTCGTTGGAATGGTGGTATTTCTATCG
>JBDLTN010000087.1:0-7276 GCA_039805785.1 Pseudomonadota bacterium
ATTATTCTTTCATTACTATGTAGCATCTAAGGTTACCCTTTGTGTTTTGATTAAAGTTTCTCGACTTCTCAAAACGGGTAACCTTACTCATTCCTTTGTGTCACATCAAGTCTGAACTATTCCAATTATTTTGTCCGAAACCTGCTGATCTTTTTTTCTTCGCGCATACGCAGGAAGCTTTCGCCTTATTTGTTCTAATTGTATAATTTGCTCTTTTAACGAAAGTTGCTTAAATTCAGTGTTTTCATTAACAACCAATTTGGATGGAAGCCATTGGCAGACATCATTGAGTTGATAATCAATTCTTGTCATTAAAAAGGATACTTTCGCGGCTAATTTCTCTAGCTCGCGCAACTGGTTATCCATTTGATCGAAATCTTTATTTTGATTTTTTATTTTTTCGGAACTCAATACATCGCGTAGCCATAAATAACTGCTAAATAAAGGTTTGCCGATAAATCCTAGAGCGATGGATAAATATAAACCGGACTCAACGATGGCTACACTTAAAATTGTCAAGGATGCCGCAACGAGTAACCACCCTGAAGAAAAAATAACTATGCCCAAAAAAGCGGCCAGTAAAAACGCCGTAGAAAAACTTTGTCGATTTTCTTCATCCTTTTTTTTTCGTGGATAAGCAGGCAGCTGTTTTATGCTAGCTTGTAATAATTGTATTTTTTTGATTAAGCTTTTTTTAAGTTCAATTAATTCATGTTGACTTAATTTTTGCATAAATCCCTCAATGGTTAAACTACTCAACAAAATGATTATATCTCATAATTTTATTAAATTAAAAAAATAGTTATTAATTAAGTTTTTTTTAAGTTTAGTCTTGTATAAGTAAATTTTTATGAATTATCACCGAAAGGGAGAGCAAAATAAATAAAGAGGTTTTTAATGTTTTCAAATACAACAATTAATCAACATGCGCTAAGAATACTTAAAGAAAATCATGTTGATTTAAAAGATGAGAATTTAAATGCTACATTTATCACAAGTCATAAAAAACCTATGGCCTTTGCTTACGCATTAGGCGAGCTTAAGAAACATAATCTCTTAACTCCATCAAACATTTTCACGCTTAAAGCATGCCCAAATCCACAGTCAATTAGCAATGCATTAGCAGCAATGCCGAAAACACTAGCTACACAAGAAAATTTAAATCAATTATTCTATTTAGAAAATATTGAATTTCTAGAGCACAGCGGATATTTATTATATAGAATCCCAGAAAATCAATTTAACCAAATAGTGTTTGATCACATTATTAAGCTTGCACAAAGCAATGACTCGATAAGAGAAATCAGTAAATATATTGATCAACTTTTGAGAACAGCGATAATGCCTGAGGAAGACAACAATAATTCATATCCTTCCTTAACACCACGACGCTAGACAGGTTTTGCTTTCTTGCTAAGAACCTATCCTAGATAGGTTCTGGCAAATCATTAGCTAATTGCTGCTTATTAGCGGGCAACACTGGATCGCGACCATACACATCATCCCAAAAATGTAATACATCATCTTTATCTACCCAGGCAGTAATATAAGTCAGATGTATCGGTATCGCCGTTTTCAAATTAATCACCGTGGTGCGTCCTGACTCTAAAGCGGCTTCAATACGTGGCGCTGCTGCTTGCAATGTTGGATCCATCTCTTCTAAAGCCTCAAGAAATTCGAACGGATCCTCTAAGCGCACACAACCGGAACTAAACAAACGTCGATCTGCATCAAATAAAGCCTTGGCGGGCGTATCATGTAAATAAACAAGATGGCGATTAGCAAATTCAAATTTAATTTGTCCCAAGGAATTATGCGGTCCCGGATCCTGACGTAAGATATAACCGCCAGGATTTTTTTTCACGGCAAACCAATCCACAGACTCTGGATTTAATTCTTTATTGGGTTGATTCGCCGCATAGATTCGAATATGACTACGACGCAAATAATTTGGATCGCGCATGGCTTTAGGAATAACATCTCTGCGCGCAATTCCCGGAGGTACCGTCCAATAAGGATTTAAAATAATCCGTGTGACATGGGAATTAATCTCCGGTGTGGGTCTTGAAGGTTTACCTACAATCACTCGAGCCGTCAAAATCGCATGATGATCCTTAATTAAACGTAAACGGTGATCCGGTACATTAATCCAAATATAAGCAGGATTAGCTAAGTTAATTAACCGTGACCAGCGCTGTAAATTAAATTGAATTTGATGTAAACGTGCTGCTGCGGAAACATTCAGCGCTAGGCGTGTCGTTGCACCGACGACACCGTCATCATTTAATCCATGGCGCTCTTGAAACAAAGCGACCGCCTCTTCAACTTGTTCATCAAAATCATTCGGGTTAGTAGCACGGATACAAGCACTTGCATCTAAGTCTTCACTCGCACATAAACGTTGGCGCAATACCGCAATGACAGGGTCTTGCATACCCACTGACAACACCTGATCAGTTTCTAAACGCGGCCAGGGATTTTGTGCGGCCTGTTGATAAAAGGCTAATTTTTTTTCTAAACGTTGATAAGCCGGTATCGATGCTGGCGAATCCGCTTGAGCTAAGCTTGCAAAAGAAAAAATACTCAGCAAGCAAACGATTTTAAATTTTTTTAACTGCAAATTACCCATTTTGTTAATTTTTTGCATCATAATGACTCGCTACATACTCCTCTACAATGTGTTGAAACTGTTGGACGATATTATCACCACGTAACGTAGCCACTTTACGACCATCCGCAAATACCGGTGCAATTGGATGCTCACCAGTTCCCGGTAAACTAATGCCAATATTGGCATGTTTGCTTTCACCGGGTCCGTTCACAATACATCCCATGACGGCTAACGATAAATTTTCTACCCCCTGATATTGTCGTGACCAAATCGGCATACGATCCTTAATATAGCCTTCCACTTGTTTGGCTAATTCTTGGAAATAACTACTCGTGGTACGACCGCAGCCGGGACAGGCTGATACCGAAGGCATAAAGGCACGTAAGCCCAATGATTGTAAAATCTGTTGGCAAACGATCACCTCTCGATTCCTATCACCACCTGGTTCAGGAGTTAGTGAAGCGCGAATGGTGTCGCCGATACCTTCTTGTAATAAAACCGCTAATGCCGCCGTCGTGGCCACTATCCCTTTCGAACCCATTCCGGCTTCGGTTAAACCCAAATGAATCGCATAGGAACAGCGCGCTGCTAAATTACGGTGAATGGCAATTAGATCTTGCACCCGACTGACCTTACACGATAAGACGATCTTACTGGCGGGTAAGCCAATTTTTTCTGCCAACTCAGCACTTAATAAGGCCGATAAGACTAAAGTTTCCTGCAATACTTCGGCGGCAGAACGCGGATGTGCCGATTGCGCATTTTTATCCATCTCACGTGAGCTCAGATCTTGATCCAAACTCCCCCAATTGACGCCTATTCGTACCGGTTTATCGTGCTTCAAGGCCACTTCTATCATCTGCGTAAATTGGATATCGCGCTTTTCGCCATAGCCCACATTACCGGGATTAATACGATATTTATCTAAGGCTTCGGCACAGTCCGGATAGGCCTGCAAAAGACGATGGCCATTATAATGAAAGTCACCGACTATCGGCACAGAATAACCTGCCGCACGGACTTTATCGCGAATAACAGGTACCTGTTGTGCTGCCTGCTCAGTGTTTACTGTGATTCGAACCAATTCCGAGCCGGATTGAGCTAATTCGATGATTTGCTGAGCGGTGGCTGCAGCATCTTCGGTATCGGTATTGGTCATTGATTGCACAATAATAGGCGCCCCACCACCGAGCAGCACCGAGCCTACTTGAACGGGGGTACTGATCCGGCGTACGATGGGGTGTGAAAACGATTCTGGTTCAGGCATAGAGAACTTCTCCTTTATTTTTGAAGTACGGATGAAAATAGCAATCTATTGCGGTATACTCTAGCACATTATGAAGCCAAGTGAATCTATTAAAACAAGTCTAAAGACAAGGGAGATGGTTATGAATACTCACTTACAAACCCTTTATCAATCACTACCTATCACGAGTGCCGACGCTTATATTGCGCGCTTAAAACAAATCCCAGTATTAAGTACTGAAGAAGAAATCGAACTCGCCGAACGTTACTATCAAAACCAAGACCTAATCGCCGCCAAAAAGCTTATTATCGCCAACCTACGTTTCGTTGTACATATTGCCCAAACCTATATGGGTTACGGTCTTGCACTCGCGGACCTAATTCAAGAAGGAAATATTGGTTTAATGAAAGCCGTTAAACGTTTTGACCCCAAAGTCGGCGTACGTCTCATCTCATTTGCGGTGCATTGGATCAAAGCAGAAATTCAAGAATTTATCTTACGCAATTGGCGCATTGTCAAAATAGCCACCACCAAAGCCCAACGTAAATTATTTTTTAACTTACGTAAAATGAAAACCCATTTAGGTTGGTTTAATCAAAAGGAGATCGAAGCGGTTGCGCGCGATCTTGGCGTTAAACCAGAAACCGTACGTGAAATGGAAGCTCGGTTAGCTTCTAACGATATGAGTTTAGATATCAGTAATGATGAGAATAGCGATAGCAAGACCACTCACTACCCATTGCTCGATCTGCATTTTGAAGATAATCGTTATGATCCAGCCCGTTTATTAGAAGCTAGTAATACCACTGAATCCAGTCAAGACCATTTACATAAAGCATTAGCCCAGTTAGATGAACGAGAACAAACTATAATCAGAGATCGCTGGCTCACCGAACCTAAAATTACCTTGCAAGAATTAGCGGATCGTTATCAAGTATCGGCCGAGCGGGTACGTCAACTCGAGCAAAAAGCAATTAAAGAGCTGCGTCTGGCAATCGAGGAACAAGCGGCATGAGATGGATAAAAGAAAAACTGGAAAATTGTTTTGTCAGTAATACTGATAAATTTCTTGCCGATTTCGATAAGCGTCATCCACAGAAGTCAGCCTCACAAGAGCAAGAAATACAACAATACCAAGCGCTGATAAACAAACGCGATATAAAAACTGATAGCCACTCATGAATAAACTCACAGCAATCGGATTTTTGCAGTATCATCTCTGCCAATAATCCTGGAACAGATTGTGAACTAGCGCTTGCATGACAAATTGCATAATTATGAAGGATACTAGAATCGTTATGGCGAGCTCACGCATTTATAAAAGCACGTTCATGGGAGCTCACACATAGTTATAAAGAGACATCATGGCGAGCTCACATAGTGAGCGTGGCCATCTAGTTGGATTGCCACGCACCTTCGGTGCTCGCAATGACAAAAAATTATGGATGTAATGGCGAATAATTCATGTTCGCAATGACAAAAAATCTATGCTTACAATAACGAATAATAATTGAACGGCAACACAAACCAAATCAAATGCGAAGAGTAGCTTATGTTTCTCGAAATTGAACTAAAACTCAGTATTGCGCCAGAAGATGTAAACCTATTACACCAACATCCTTTATTATTACGCACCAGCACGCAAGTTATTTCGGTAGAGCAACTCATCAGTCGCTATTTTGATAGCTCCGATCTTGCATTATGGCAACAAGGTCTGTCGATGCGGGTTCGCGAAGCAGCAGGACGCACCATACAAACCTTAAAAACTACCGGTAAACAAATCGGTGATCTCCAACATCGGCATGAATGGGATCAACCAGTGACCCAAAACATCCCGAATATTGAACAGTTCACTGATCCTAAGCTAATAGCTAAATTGCAAACAATTCTAGGCAGCAAGCCTTTATTAGAATTATTTCACACCGACTTTCAACGCAGTTCTTGGAACTTAACTACCGAAACGGGTACACAAATTGAGTTAGTTTTAGACCAAGGTCTAGTCAAAACTGCAGACAAGCAAGCGGTTTTACATGAAATTGAGCTGGAACTAAAACAAGGTGATAGCCAAGAATTATATACAATAGCCGAACTGCTCAAACAAACCATTCCGCTCAACGTAGAAACGCGGAGTAAGGCAGAACGGGGCTATTTGCTCTATAATGACAACAAAATGTCATCTAAATATGTATAGTTAATCGCCAATAATTAGAGTAATATCATCCCAACTTAACAAAAAGCCTAATTGTATGTTAGAAAACCCAGTCACACATAAAAGCCAAAGAGAAAAACTCATTCTTATCGAAGGAGTGACCGAAACTGGCGAGAAATTCAGACCCAGTGATTGGGCAGAACGTATGTGCGGTTGTTTAGCCAGTTTCACCAATCGACGCATGGTCTATTCTCCACAATTGCGACCGATGATCGATCAGGAGAGCCGTACCAAGTGCTTAGTTCTCGACCCCAAACTTAAAGAAACCAATCCTGATATTTTTGAGTGTATCATGAAATTTGCCGGTGAAAACCGTTTAAAAATCCACGAGTCGTATACTGAATCTGAAGAGTAATCCCACACCAAAAATAGTTGTAAATTATCTCTGATATGGGATGGTTGATCCATAATTTATCTAAGTAAAACGTATTTCTTCCTGTTGGCCTTTATCAGCTTCAGTAACTTCGATGTTGGTATAAATTGCAAAAAAACCTGGTTTTTTTCCTTGATTCATATCCATATATTTGGGTTCCTTTTCTACATCTTCCAGTCTTTGGTTCTGCATAATCTCATAATCCCCTTCTATAACCTCATAGTCTTTTTCCTTCGGGATAAACTCATTCCATAGATCATGTTCAAAAAGATATAAAGAACTCTGCAATGCCAAGTTTTTTAAAGAAATACACTTATCTTTAGCTAATTTAAATTCCTCGATTATCGCATTAAGACTGGAATCTACTTGAATTATAATTTTAATATAATCGATACTTTCTGTGTTATTTATTAAACCCTTAGAAAACTGTTGTATCCATTTAATTTGATCAAACACATCAGAGAAACGAACCTTATTCAAAATTTCTTTTAGCTGAGGATTATCATTAATATTAGTTAGCAGCGGGGACCATAACTCTTCATCAGGGGTTAAAATTTTAGCTCGTACTTTCATTTGTTTTATATTCGCATTAGAACTATCAATAACATCATAAATAGGTTCCTTTGGTTCCTGCACAACAGAAGCTGCAGGAATTGTCTGATAATGACTAATTATTAGCGATGAATCGATTTCAATCTTTTGTTGAGGAATATTTATAGTTTTTTTTCCTTTTCTACGTCGTAAAGAGAGTGTGCTAAATATAGATCTTAAAGAAGAAGTAGTATTATTTTGTTCAGTACTCATTGTTTCAGTTACTGATCCGGATATTTCACTATC